>DATDMU010000272.1:0-8341 GCA_036518615.1 Myxococcales bacterium | reverse complement strand
CGCGTGACCAGCACCTCTTCGCCGAAGTGCGTCTCCTCCGCGACGTAGTTGTGGTGGCAGAGCACCCGGTCCGCGAACTCCACGTCCTGCCGGAAGCGCCGCAGCACGTCCTCGTACAGCCCCAGCATCGCCTCCCGGTTCTTCATCGCGTACCGCTGCGCCCAGAAGAGGTCGCGCCGGTACTCGTCCATCTCGCGCGTGCCGGCGAGGAAGACGGCCAGGTCGCGGTCGGGCAGGTCCCGGTTGTGCGAAAGCTTCCGCGCGCGCTGGATGTGGATCTCCGCCAGCGACTTGCCGATGTTGCGGCTGCCCGAGTGGAGCATCATCCAGACGCGGTCCGCGGTGTCCAGGCACAGCTCGATGAAATGGTTGCCGCCCCCCAGCGTCCCGAGCTGGTGGCGGGCTTTGGGCAACAGGTCCTTCACCGCGGGCGTGAGATGGCGGAACTCGTCCCAGAACTCCTTGTCCTGCGGCCGGTCCACCGGATCGCGGTGCTGGTTGAACCCCACCGGGATGGCCCGTTCCAGCTCGCGCCGGATGCCGCGCAGGTCGTCGGGCAGGTCGCCGGCGCGAAGGCTCGTCCGCACCGCCGCCATCCCGCAGTTGTGGACGAAGACGCCGGCGCTCAGGGCGAAGTTCCCGTATTCGGGAACTGTGAGGCAATACACATCTTCCCGCTCCGGGAGCACCTCGACCCGTACCACTTCGTGGTTGTACCCGTGGCGATAGCGCTTGTGATTGTGAAGACCGATGTAGCTCTTGACCGGTTCACCACACGAGTCGCAAGAGTACAGGCTGTTCGCGAGCTCTCGGCTCTTCGCGCGGCCCTTTTCGCTCGTGTTGTACTTCAAGAGCGCCTTGGCGCCACGCCGACCGTTGCCTGCAACCGCCTCGCGGAAATGCTCCGGTCGTTCCCTCATGTACTTCAGGATGTTGTGCGTGCCGCGCTGCGCAAAGTAGGCGTACCCGTCCGGCGTTAGTGCCTTTTCGGCCAAGGCTGCGACTCTACGCGCCTCGAATTCGGCAGAATGCCAATGCTCGTTCCGATCGATGATGGCCCGGTGCAGGGCCGAATGGTCACTGGCGCCGATGAACTGGAGATTCTGGGGTGAGTTGTCGGCCTCGTCGAAATTTCGGTGGTGAATGACGGTTCGTTGTCCTTCGAACCGCGGGATCTCGCCCAGCAAGCCCGAGCGCGCGGCGATCCAGTGTGCCTTCTGCCAACGACCGGAGTAGTTCTGCTGGACCAGCGTGTAACCGTCCTTGTCGCGCTGCCTGTAGAGCGGCATCAGCGATGTGCCAGTTTCGAGATGGTCGGCGCGGCGGAATGACCCGTCTCGAAGCATGAACTCATGGTCGGGTGTGCACCGGATTCGCTCGCCGTTGTCGAGGACCACCGCGACGAGCACGGCGGCGGATCGCGTGCGCCGTGCAGTCGCACGTGCCATCACGACGCGCCCTGTCGGTGTGCAGGCGTAGACGATGGTCTCGTCTTCGCGCTCCGCGAGTTCGCCGATGCCGACGTCGCGACCGTCGGCGGTGGGGACGCGTGTGTCCCGGGTGAAGCAGCCAATGTCGACGCCAACGGCCGCGGGGCTGACGGCCCCCTTCATTGCGATCACGCTGCCGACGGTGGCGCCCTTGCCGTAGTGCACGTCCGGCATGGCCGCTACGTGGTGGAACACCCAAGGCAGGGAGGCGATGTTCCGGAGCTGATCGAGCGCGACGCCCTCGATCTCCGCCGGATGGGTCCAGGCGAGGATGTCCACCTTGTCGCCGCGGATGCGTTGCATGGCCTCACTCTAACCGCTGTAGGGTTGCTGACCAGATACGTGCCGTACGCCAGTTGGCACAAACGGGCTGGAGCGGCTTGGGGCACAACGATGTTCGAGTCCGTCGCGGAGCTCTTTGCGGGCGGCAAGCACGGAGGAGCGCAGTGCGCGGGCGACAATAGCACGAAGCGTTCGTCATCCCCTGCGACGCCGTTTGGCACCGCGCACGCGGGACGGCGAGCCAATGTAGAATCACTCTCATCATTGGCCGCCCCTTCATCGAAGCCGACTGTCTTCTTCAGTCACTCCTCCAAGGACAGTGATAGCATCACGAAGTGACGGCCAGAGCATCCCATTCGGGCGCAACTGGATTTCTGAGATTGAAGATGCGTTGGTTGCTGCCAAACTGATGTTCGTATTTATTACCCCGAATTCCATTACTTCGAGGTGGGTGCCCTTCGAGGCTGGCCATGCGTACGGCCGCCGCATCCAGGTCGTTCCTGTAGGAATGCTCGGTGTCGACATTGGGGCTGTCGGAGCGCCGCTCAGTCTCTTACAGGGCTTCAACGTGGAAAACGCCCGGGGCCTAGGAAACATTGTCGCTGTGTGCAATAAGGCGTTCGACTTCCAGCACCCAACGGTCTTCTCTGACGCGGAATACGACGCTGTAGTTGCCCCAGAATCCGGCCGGAGCGTGCCGGGGAAATACATCGCCTTGGTCGATGATGTGTCGTTTGCCCTTCCAGGCACGCAGCTACGTCGTAGCTCCGCGGCCGAGGCCCTACAGACACTAGCGGCCATCGCTGCAGAGCGAAAGATCGCATGCACGGTCACCGGGGCGGGAGCACACATGCCGGGCGTGACGGTCACTCTTCAAGGCTATCGAAACGTGAGTGGACCGGGTGGCGGCTCGGCCGAGCAATACTGGCTGGACTTCCGCATCGATCCGGGATCGTTGTTCGATTCCGAGGGGCTCCTGAATGGATTCCTTCGTTCTGCAATGACAGCTGAAGTGAGCGCTCCGATCGTGAATCTCCGATTTATCCCGTCCGTCCGCGCCGTAACCGATCGTCACAAGGTGACTGGTCGACTCAGGGATGATGGAGTTGTGCCGACCGGCTTGGACGAGCAGCCGTTTCGTTGGCATGACTTGACGTTCAGGGTCGATGATGAGTGGGGATGGGACGGGGACGAAAGTAGACGCGTGGCATCATACATTAATATTTCATTTCAGAAACGCGAAATCGATGTCGCGGAAGTGATGCGGCTCATTGATTTGCTGTTCGGTCGCCGGAGCCTCTCGATAGGACCTTCATAGACGCGCGAGCACGGCGCCCACATGACCAGGCGCCTCCTCGCCCCGCTCCGCTTGAGAATGCAGCTGGTCCGAACGGACGTTGTCTAGCAGCGGACACAGTACACTGGCGATGCTTCGCTACCCCTGCCTCATCGCGACGCGAATGCGGCGCGCCCACTCCTCGCGCTCCTCGTCCGACTCGTACTTCGTCCGCGGCCAGAAGAAGCCGCGCAGGCCGTCGCCCTTGCGCCGCGGCACCACGTGCGCGTGCAGGTGCGGCACGCTCTGGGAGATCTTGTTGTTCACGCCGATGAACGTGCCGTCGGCGGCGAGCGCTGCCTCGACCGCCCGCGACACGCGCTGCACCGCCGTCCAGAACCGGCCCATCTCGCCTTCGGGAAGGGTGTGGAAGTCGGCGACATGCTCGGCCGGAATCACCAGGACATGGCCCTTGAAGACCGGCCGCGTGTCGAGGAAGGCGCGGACGCCGTCCTCCTGCAGCACGAACGACGCCGCCATTTCCCCGCGCGCGATGGCGCAGAACAGGCAGGAACCCGACATGGGCGCAGGATGGCATATGCTGGCGCACGCCACGCCGTCAGCCGTGCAACCTGCCGGGAACACGCCGGTTTCGCGAGCCGTTTTCCATTCTCCGGGCCCCGCCGTGTCCAGAGGGGCGAAGAGAGCGGGCCGTCGCCCGCCGAGGAGACGAACCACATGCGCAAGCTACTTTCCCTTCCCCTCGTGGCAGCCATTGCCTGTGGCGGCGGGCAGTTCAAGGACCAGGCGCGCGACGCGATGCCGAGCAAGGACACGATGTCGATGGGCTCCCCGCAGCGGTCGCAGGCGGTGGCGTCGTCGCCGGGCACCGATGCGGTCGCGCAGGATTCGTCGGTGGGGCAGTCGTCGCCGTTCTTCGGCGTGACGGTGACCGCGGCGGCGACGTTCAACGTCCCGGTGGCGGCCTTCCTCGATCTGCTCCAGCACGTCACCGAGGACTTCGAGCCCACCTCCTGCACCACCTCGAGCTGCACCTGGCAGGGCTCGGGCGCGCTCGACGCCAACGTCTTCAAGCTGGTGGTCTCGCGCGATGCCGACGGCGTCAGCTTCGACTGGACCCTCTCCGGCCAGCCCAAGGCGCAGCCCACCTCTGCGTTCGTCGAGTTCGCGAGCGGCGTGGCCACCCCCGGCGGGCAGCGGCACCACGGCTCGGGCAGCTTCAGCATCGACTTCGACCAGGAGGCGCTGCTCGGCGCCGCGGGCAACGCGACCGGCAAGCTGCAAGTCACGCACTACACCAACGTGGGCCCGGCCCAGCTCGAGGTGACCTACCTGGGCGCGACCGCCAGCGACCCGCCCGGCTCGAAGAACAACATCCTCTACAAGTACGCCAACGACACCGCGGGCGGCGGCGACCTGGACTTCGCCCTGCACAACACCACCAGCGGCGACCGCTTCTCGGTGCACTCGCGCTGGAAGAACGACGGCCAGGGCCGCGCCGACGTGCAGGGCCTGGGCGGCAGCAACAGCGTCACCATCTCCGAGTGCTGGGGCTCGGCGCCGTTCAACGTGGTCTACTTCAACTCCAACATCACGTTGAACCTGCCGCCCTGGGGCGGGCCCACCTCGGGCAGCGTGAGCGCCTGCGCGTACGCGGACGCATCCTTCTCGGCCAAGACGGCGCCGTGAACGTGAGCGGGCTTCGCGTGCTGGAAGGAGGCCGGGCCGGCGAGGTTGCCGCGCCCGGCGGTCCTTCGTCCGCGGGCCTGCTCGAGGAGCTGTACGAGCGGCACGCGGCGGCGGTGTACGGCCGCTGCCGGTATCTGCTCAAGGACGATGCCGAGGCGAAGGACGCGCTGCAGGACGTGTTCGTCAAGGTGCTGCGCTCGCTCCCGAAGTTCCGCGCCGCGGCGTCGCCTTCGACCTGGATCCTTCGCATCGCCACGCACCACTGCCTGAACCTGCTCCGCGCCCGCAAGGCGCTCTGGCGCGAGCAGCTGGATGCGCTGCAGCGCGACCGATCCCGCGAGACCGAGCCGCCGGACCGGCGCGAGCTGGTGCGCGCGCTCCTCGCCGCGGCGCCGGAAGAGGCGCAGGAGGTGGCCGTGCTCTACTTCGTCGACGAGCTGACCCAGGCGGAGATCGCGCAGGAGCTGGGCCGCAGCCTGCCCACGGTGCGCAAGCGGCTGCGCGAATTCCTCGGCTGCGCGCGCGCCGCCCTCGGAGTGGACTTGCAGGAAGGGAGCGAGCTGTGACCCTCGATCTGGGTGGACCCGGCCAGGGCTGCTCCGCCATGCGCGTGCGCAGGCTGGCGGCGGGCGAGCTTGCGGGAGTGGAGAAGGAGCGCGCCGAGGCGCACGTGGCGGGCTGCGAGCGGTGCGCGAAGGTTCGGCTGGAGCTCGCGCAGGAGCGCGAGGCGCTGCGCCGCGACGTGCCGTTCCCTGTCTTCGCGGCTGGGGTGGCAGAGAAGCTGGCTGCAAGGCCGCAGCGCCGGTGGAGCGCGCGCTGGGCGCCGCTGGCGGTGGCCGCGTCGGTGCTGATGGTGGCCGGAGCGGGGCTGCTCTCCCGCCGCGAACCCACCGAGCGCGCGAAGGGCGGCGCCTCGGCACAGCTCTTCGTGCAGGACGCAGCCGGCGTGCGCGCCCTGGATCCGCAGGAGGCGCTGGCTCCCGGCGCGCGGCTCCTGCTCAAGCTCTCGCCCGCGGGCCGCAAGCGGGCCGCTGCGGTGCTGGTCGAGCCCGGCGAGACCAGCGTGGTCTACGACGGCCCGGCGGTGGAGGGTCCGCTCCCGCAGGCATTCGAATGGACCGGCAAGGGCGTGGCCACGCTCCTCGTGGTCCTGTCCGACTCGCGGATGGACGCGAAGAGGATCCGGTCGGCGGACGACGCCCCGCGCGGCGCGGACGTCCTGCGCATCACGTTGCGCCGATGAAGCCCGCCGTTGCCATCGGCATCGCGGCGCTCTGGGCCGCGCTTCCCGCAGCCGCGGCGGAGCGCAGGTTCGCCCTGGTGGTGGGCGATCCCCGCGGAGGCGCCGGCACGCGGCCGCTGCGCTACGCCGAGCGGGACGCGCGCCGCATCTACGGCATCCTCACGCGGCTGGGCGGCGTCCAGAAGGACGATGCGCGGCTCCTCACCGATGCCAGCGCGTCCCAGGTCCGCGCCGCCCTGGCCGATCTCGACGCTCTTGCCGCGGAGGCCAAGGCGCGCGGCGACGAGACCGTGCTCCTCGTCTACTACTCGGGCCACGCCAGGGACGGCGACCTGCGCCTGGGCGACACCCGCATGCCGCTCGCCGACCTGCGGCGCGCGCTCGAGAACGCGCCCGCCGACGTGCGCATCGGCCTGCTCGACTCCTGCCAGTCCGGCGCGATCACCCGCGGCAAGGGCATCCGCCCCGCGCCCGCCTTCGACGTGCAGCAGGCGGCGCAGTCCTCGACCCGGCCCCACGGACTGGTGCTGATCGCATCCTCCAGCGCGGACGAGGAGTCGCAGGAGTCGGACGAGATCGGCGCGTCCTTCTTCACCCACTATCTCGCCAGCGGCCTGCTCGGCGACGCCGACGCGAGCGGCGACGGCAAGGTCACGCTGGCGGAGGCCTATGCCTACGCCTACGCGCGCACCGTGGGCGAGACCGCGGAGACGCGGGCAGGAGCCCAGCATCCCGTCTACCTCTACGACCTGGGAGGCGCGGGCGACGTGGTGCTCACCGAGCTTGCGCCGGCGCGCGGCGGGCTGGTGTTTCCCTCCGCCTCCGAGGGCGTGTACGTGGTGCTGGACGGGTCGCGCCGCGCGGTGGCGGAGGTCGCCAAGCAGCGCGGCGACCAGCGGCGGCTCGCGCTCGCTCCGGGCAGCTACGTGGTGAAGAAGCGCGACGGCGACTCGCTCCTGCTCGGCGACTTCAGCGTCTCCGACGGCCCGGTGGAGATCGCCGACGCGCGCCTGTCGCGCAGGCCGCTCAGCGCCGATCCGATGAAGGGAGCATCGGGCCCGCGCTTCAGCCTGCTCGCTTCGGGCGGCGGCCAGTTCTTCTTCGACGCGGCGGCGCGCAACGGCCTCTTTCCGCCCGCTGGCCTCGCCGGCCTCACCCTCGCGGCGCGCGACGATCTCGGGCACGAGCTGGCGTGGGGCCTGGACGTCGCGGTGGGCGGCGGCGCTGCCACCCTGGAGCTGCCCGGCGCATCGCCCATCCCCGAGCGCTTCGTCGAGCTGGGCGGAGGAGCCTCGCTCTGGCGCGACTTCGGCCTCTCCGACTCGTTCACCGTCTCGCTCGGCGCGCGGCTCGCCTTCCTCTATCTCTGGCGGAACTTCCAGAACCACCCCGAGCTGCCGGCGCAGAACTTCTTCACGCTCACGCCCGGCCTGGAGACCGCGCTCACCTGGCGCTTCTCGCAGCGCTGGTCCGCGGTGGCCCGCGGCAGGGTGAACTATCTCTTCTACAACGTCGATGGCGCGCAGAATCTCGGCTATGCCGAGCTCGCGCTGGGAGTGGACTATGCGCTCGGTCTGTAGCGCGCTTGCGCTCTGCCTCGCCTGCGCCTGCGGGAACCTCTCCAACGAGGACGTGGCCTTCCAGCTCGCGCTGCCCCGCAAGGACGAGCTCCACGTCCGCTTCCCCGCCGCGCCCGCCGCGCAGAACGCCTGCGCCATCGGCACCGCCGACGTCTACGCGAACGCGAAGACCACCGGCGATTCGATCAACTCCGGCGTCGACGCCATCATCACCCTGGTGGATACCATCTCCGGCGTCACGCCCACCTCGCGCGACGCGGACTCGCGCAGCTGGGGGCCGTTTCCCGACAAGGACCATCCCGGCGTGCAGGTGCAGGTGGCGATGTCGCGCGAGCTGGATGCGAGCGGCACGCCCTGGCGCTGGATCTACGCCATCTCCGCCGCGCGCCCGCCGGGCGGTTTTCTGCCGGTGCTCGAGGGCGAGTTCTTCGGCGCCCAGGCCCGCAACGGAATCGGCAGGCTGACCTTGCACTTCGAGAGCTCCAGGCGCCTCGCCATCGACAAGCCGGGCGACCCGGCGCTGCCGGCGCGCGTCTACTACGATCTCAGCTCCGACCCGCACACCGTCTCGCTCGATCTCACCGCCGGCGCCAACGGCTTCGGCCTGGTCAGCTTCGACTACGGCTTCGCCGGCTACGCCGACGGCCACGGCCGCTTCGACTACGCATTCCCCGACCCGAAGAGCGGCTGCACGGTGGAGGTCACCACCAACTTCACCGCGCAGGGAGCGGGGCGGGACGTGTTTCGCGTGCGCTGCGGC
>DATDMU010000271.1:0-5727 GCA_036518615.1 Myxococcales bacterium | reverse complement strand
CTGGCGCAGGCGCCGCGCGCGCTCCGACTGCATGCGCGCCTCCGCCGCCTTCGCGGCTTCCTTGCGCCGCGCCTCGGCCTGCTCCGCCTCGCGGGCGGCGAACGCCTCACGCCGCTGCCGCTCCTCTGCGGAGAGCTGCTCCTCGCGCTTGTGGGCGTTGCGCGGCGCCGAAGCCTTCTGCTCGCGGGCCGCCTCCTGGACCTGCTTGTCGGTGACCAGGCCTGCCTTGAGGAGCTTGTCGCGGAGGTTCTGCATGCGGCGCGCAGGATAACCGCGGAGCCGGCCGCGCGGAAGGCGCCCGGCGCCCGGCTGCTTCCCTTCCACACGAACGCGCCGGGCCCGCTACACTGTCCTTCGTGCGCGTGGTCTTCGTCGAGCAGCCTGGCAGCCTTCCCGCTCCGCCCGCCGAAGGGCGCGTGGCGGTGGTGGACGTGGCCTTCGCCGGCGGCGACAACTTCGAGAAGAGCACCGTTCCTTTCCTCAAAGCGCTGGGCGACCGGCTCGCCATCTGGATCGATCATCACGAGCACCCGGCAGGCTGGGCGCGCTACCGCGACGACCCGCGCTTCCTCCTCGTCCCGAACCAGCAGGCGCACGCGTGTCCAGAGCTGGTGACGCCGGAGGTGGTCGCCCGCGCCGGCGCCGTTGACGTGGTGGTGGCGCACGCCGACCTGGACGGCCTGCTCTCCGCGGTGAAGTTCCTGCGCGGCGGCGTGGCGCCCTGGCCGGAGGCGGACGAGGATGCCCGCGCCGCCGACAGCCCCGGCCGCGGACACGTGCTGTCGCCGCAGGCGCGGCTCCTCTCCGATGCCCTCGACCACGCCGCGGCCGAGCTCCGCACCGCGCAGCGCGAGGCGCTGCGGCAACAGATCGTGCAGGCCCTTTGCAGAGGATCGCTGCCGCCCGCGCTGCAGCAGCGCATCGAGAAGCTGGCCCGCGCTCACGAAGAGGCGCTCGCGCCGGTGGCGTCGCTCGCCGAGCAGGCGAGGGAGGAGGCGCAGGGCGTCCTGGTGGCGCGGGTGCCCAAGGCGCTGGCCCGGCCGGTCAAGAAGGCGCTGCTCTCCCGGCTCGAGGAGCGCGCGCCGGTGGGCGTGGTCATCGAAGGCCGGGCCGTCACGGCGGCCACCTTCCGCGACCTCGACCTCGCGCAGGTGGCCGAGCTCGGCGCGGGCCGCAGCGACTACCGCTTCGCCCACGCGGAAGACGGCGGCCGCCGCATCGTGGTCCGGCTCGGCGAGCTGGTGCGGGCGGAGTTAGAATGAGCGCCATGCCCGAGCTGCCGCAGGGACAGGCGCTGATCGAGGGCATCCAGCGCCTGCGCAAGGAGCTGGACGCGGTCATCCTCGCCCACTACTACCAGGACGCCGAGATCCAGGACCTCGCCGACTTCGTCGGCGACTCGCTGCAGCTTTCGCAGCAGGCGGCGAAGACGAAGGCGAAGGTGATCGGCTTCTGCGGCGTCCACTTCATGGCCGAGACGGCGAAGATCCTCAACCCCGACAAGCAGGTGCTGCTGCCCGATCTCGACGCCGGCTGCTCGCTCGCGGACCGCTGCCCTGCCGACCAGTTCGCGAGCTGGCTTGCCAGGTACCCCGGCCACAAGGTGGTCAGCTACATCAACTGCTCCGCCGCGGTGAAGGCGCTCTCCGACGTGATCTGCACCTCCAGCAACGCCGAGAAGATCGTGCGCAGCTTCCCGCCCGAGACGAAGATCGTCTTCGCTCCCGACCGGCATCTCGGGGCGTGGGTGGAGAAGAAGACCGGCCGCGAGATGGTGAAGTGGCCGGGGTTCTGCATCGTCCACGAGCAGTTCACCGAGCGGCAGCTGCAGAAGCTGAAAGTGAGGCACCCGGGCGCCGAGATCATCGCGCATCCCGAGTGCGACGCCGCGGTGCTTTCCATCGCCGACTTCGTCGGCTCCACCAAGGCGCTGCTCGAGCGCGTGAAGACGAGCAAGGCGAAGAGCTTCATCGTCGCCACCGAGGTGGGCATCCTGCACCTGATGGCGAAGGAGCGGCCCGACGCCGAGCTGATCCCCGCGCCTCCCAGCAGCGGGTGCAATTGCAGCATCTGCCCCTACATGCGCCTCAATTCGCTGGAAAAGCTCTACCTCTGCATGCGCGACCGCACCCCGGAGATCACCCTTCCCGAGGAGCTTCGCGTGCGCGCCCTGCGGCCGGTGCAGCGCATGCTCGAGCTGTCCGCCTAGCCGGGCGGAAAAGTGGCCAGCGCGCGGCGGCGATGGTCAGATTCGCAGGGATGATCCGGAGGTCTACCGTGAACAAGCTCTTGCTCGCAGCCGCCCTGCTCGCAGCTCCCCTTGCCGCCCGCGCCGACGGAGGGGTGCGCATCGGAGCGGAGGCGAACATCGCCACCCACGACAGCAACGGCACCCACGCCATCACCGACAACTGGCCGCTGGCCGGCGATCTCATGTTGAGTTACTGGACGCCCGGTTCGTTCCTGTCGCTCGACCTGGAGATCTCCGAGCAGTTCTTCCTCAACTCGCCGGTCGGCGCCAGCAGCCGCATCGGCACCGTGCTGCGGCCGGGCGTGCGGCTGACCGCGCCGCTGCTGCCCGTCTACGCGCGCGTGGCGCTGCCGATCAACCTGGAGACCCCGAGCGGCGAGCGCGAGAAGGTGGACCTGCGCCTCGGCGTGGGCCTCAACATCCCGCTCGTGCTCTTCAGCATCTACCTCGAAGGCGACGCGGACTTCCCGCTCAGCTCCAGCGGCACCGGCCCCGGCTCGATCAGCGCCTTCAACCAGCAGGCCTTCTGGCTGAGCGGCGGCCTCGACTTCCGCTTCTGAGCCGCGGGGGATGGCGGACGGCGATTCGCCGCTGGCCCTGGTCCTCTCCGGAGGCGGCGCGCGCGGCGCCTACGAGGTAGGCGTCCTGCGCTACGTGCTCGGCAAGCTCGCACCGCGGCTGGGCGACACCGCCCGGCCGCGGATCTTTTCCGGCACCAGCGTCGGCGCCATCAACGCCTGCGCCGCCGCGGCCCACCATGACGTGGCCGACTTCGCCATCGGAAAGCTGGCCGAGACCTGGCAGCAGCTCGGGCTCGACCAGATCTTCCGCCGCGGCTGGGGCGACCTGACCGGCCTCTTGCGCTGGCTGCTCGGCTCGGCGCGCGCGGGCGGGCCGCGCAGCCTGCTCGACGCGGCGCCGCTCGCGGAGCTGGTGCGCTCGGTGATCCCCTGGCGCAGCCTCCACCAGGGCATCGCGGAGCGGCGGGTCCTCGGCGTCACCGTCTCCGCCACCGACATCGAGACCGGCCATACCGTGGTGTTCGTGGAGAGCGAGTCCCACGCGCTGCTCGTCTCGCGCGACCGCGCGGTGGACTGGGCGGCGGTGCGCCTCACCGCGCAGCACGCGCTCGCGTCGGCGGCCATCCCCATCATCTTCCCCTCGGTGCGGGTGGCAGGCCGCGTCTACTCGGACGGGAGCCTGCGCCAGAACACTCCCATCGCGCCGGCGCTGCGGCTGGGCGCGGGCCGCGTGCTGGTGGTGGGGCTGCGCTCGCAGAGGAAGGGCTCGGCGCCGCGCGCGGGGCGCCAGGACGTGGTGGACCAGCAGGCGTTCTCCTCGCCGCTGTTCCTCTTCGGCAAGCTGCTCGATGCGCTCCTGCTCGACCGCGTGGAGAACGATCTGGCCAACCTCCGGCAGGTGAACGCGGCGCTGCACGAGCTGTCGCGGGTGTCGAACGCGCTGCCGGGGCCGGTGGCGGCGGCGCTCGAGGCTGCGGGCGGCGGGCTGCGCCCGGTCGCGGACGTCTTCATCCGCCCCTCGCAGGACCTGGGGATGCTGGCGGCGCACGTGCTTTCGAGGCCCGCGGTGAAAGCGCGCCTCACCGGGCCCGCCGGCTACCTGCTGCGCCGCCTGGGCGAGGCCGCCGGCAGGGGCGACCCGTCCGACGTGCTCAGCTACCTGCTCTTCGATGCCGAGTACAACGCGGCGCTGATGGATCTCGGCGAGCGCGACGCCGCCGAGCGCAAGGACGAGCTGGAGCAATTCCTCGCGGCGCCGCAGTCGGCCGTGCCGCGGGAAGCCGCGCCGGCCTGACCCCGCGCGCTCAGGGCTCCTCTTCCGGCAGCGGCTGCGGACCGGGAACGATGCCGGCGATGTCGGGATCCTCGCCCTCGGGGACCACGCGCTCGACCTTCTCCTTCTTGCGCTGCTCGCGGCGCTCGTCCTTCTCCTTGCGCTTCTCCAGCCGGGCCAGCTCCTTCTGCCGCTTGTTCGATCGAGGCTGCACGCGTCCCTCCTGAAACGAAAAGAGCCCGGCCTTCGCAGGCCGGGCCCGTTCATACCGCACCAGATCGCGCTTAGGCGATCGGCCGGACGTTCGAGGCCTGCAGGCCCTTGGGGCCCTTGGTCACCTCGAACTGCACCTTCTGCCCCTCGGCCAGGGTGCGAAACCCGTCCGCCTGGATGGCGGTGTGATGGCAGAAGACATCGGGGCCGCCGTTGTCCTGCACGATGAACCCGAAGCCCTTCGCATCATTGAACCACTTCACGGTACCAGTAACCATTTTGTTGCACTTCTTTCGTGTTGGGAACGGCACCTTGCCGCTCCTGCCGCGGACTGCGGCTCGGTGGGTTTAACAGCTACGGCGCGCATTTGCATCCCAAATCCGACAGCAGCCGGGAAAAGTCCTCTGGAACCGCAGCGGTACACTCCACCCGCCGGCTGCCCGCGGGATGCGGAAACGAGAGCCTTTCCGCGTGCAGGGCGGGCCGCTGGATGCCGGGGTGGGCCGTTCCGTAGACTTCGTCGCCGAGCAGGGGGAAACCCGCCTCGGAGAGCTGGACGCGGATCTGGTGGGTCCTGCCGGTGCCGAGCTGCACGCGAAGCAGGCAGGCGCCCGCCAGCCGCTGGATCACCTCGTACCGGAGCCGCGCGCGCCTTGGCGTCTCGATGCGGGTGGTGAAGCGGCGGCGATCGCGCGGGTCGGGGCCGTACGCGGTGTCCAGCGCGCCGGAGTCGGGCGGATTGCCCCGCACCACGGCGAGATAGGCCTTCTCCCACTGCCCCTGGTCGAGCGCGCGCGCGAGCCCCTGCGCCGCCGCCTGCGTCAGCGCGAGGACGAGGCACCCGCTGGTCCCGCGGTCGAGCCGGTGGACGACGCGCGGCCAGGCGCGCCCGCCCGGCGGGGCCAGCTCCCGCGCGGCCAGCGGCACCACGTCCTCGTCCACCGCCAGCCCCGCCGGCTTGTCCAGGACCGCCAGCGCAGAGTCGCGAAACAGGACAGCCAACGGCACGGGGCGTTCCTACCATGCCCTGCGTACCTATGATGGGGCCGGAATGGCTTTCGATCTGAGCGAACGGGCGAGCGGCGTTCTCCTCCACCCCACCTCGCTGCCGGGCGCGTACGGCTGCGGCGATCTGGGCGACGAGGCGCACGCCTTCGCCCGATGGCTGCGCGATGCGCGCCAGCGCGTCTGGCAGATGCTCCCGGTGGGGCCGGTCGGCTACGGCAACTCGCCCTACAGCGCGCTCTCCGCCTTCGCCGGCAACCCGCTCCTGGTCAGCTTGGACCGCCTGGTCGAGGAGGCGCTCCTGCCCCGCGGCGCGCTGGCGGGCGCAAAGCCGTTCCCGCCGGGCCGCGTGGACTACGCCGCGGCGCGCGCCTTTCGCGAGGAGCAGCTTCGCGTCGCCTTCGCGGCCTTCGCCCGGCGCACCAGCGACCACGGGCAGTTCGAGGTCTTCTGCGCCGCGAACG
>DATDMU010000270.1:0-8244 GCA_036518615.1 Myxococcales bacterium | reverse complement strand
GCCGCGGCCACCGAGGCCTCGTCGCCCTTGAAGTGTCCGGGCAGGTTCCGCTCCCGCGGCGGGTCGTCGTCGGAGGCGTTCGCCTTCACCCAGACGTCGGGCTCGATTCCGCGCTCCTGGATGCTGCGGCCGGAGGGCGTGTAGTAGCGCGCGACGGTGAGCTTGAGCCCCGACCCGTCCTCCAGCTCGATCACGGTCTGCACGCTGCCCTTGCCGAAGGTCTGCGTGCCGATGACCACCGCCCGGCGCGAGTCCTGGAGCGCTCCGGCGACGATCTCGCTCGCGCTGGCGGTGCCGCCGTCCACCAGCACCACCATCGGGTAGCGCGGCTCGGTGCCCTTCGCGTGGGCGCGCTCCACCTCCACGTGCCTGCCCCCGCGGCCCCTGGTGGTCACGATCACGCCGCTCTCGAGGAAGCGGTCGGAGACCTTGACCGCCTGGTCGAGCAGTCCGCCGGGGTTGTGGCGCAGATCGAGCACCAGCCCGCCGAGCTGTCCGCCGGCCTGCGCGCGCAGGTCGTCCAGCGCCTTGCGCAGGTACTGGTCGGTGCGGTCCTGGAAGGTCTTGATCTTCACGTAGCCGAGCTTGCGGTCGAAGAGCTTCGACTCCACCGAGACCACGTGGATCACGTCGCGCACAAGGGTGAAGCTGCGCGGCTCCTGCCAGCCGGCCCGCTGCGCCTTGATCACCACCTTGGTCCCGGGCGGGCCGATCAGCGCGCGCACCGCGTCGGTCTCGCGCTTGCCCGAGATGACGAGGCCGTCCACCTCGACCAGTCGATCGCCGGGCTGGAACCCCGCGCGCTCCGCCGGCGAGCCGTCCATGGGCGCCACCACCACCACGTCCTCGCCGCGGGTGGCCAGCTCCAGCCCGACGCCGCCGTACTCGCCCTCGGTCTCCTCCTTGAGGGCGGAATAGGAGCGCGGATCCATGAAGGTGGAGTGCGGATCGAGGGTGCGAACCATCCCCTCCACGGCGCCGTAGACCAGGCGCGTCTCGTCCACCGGCTCCACGTAGTTGTTCTCGATGAGCGAGAGCACGTGGCTGAAGACGTCGAGCTTCCGGTAGGGACCTGCGGGATCGCGCGCGGCGCGTGCCACGCTGACGGCGCCGAAGCCGCCCAGGGTCGCGCAGGCGCAGAGGACGAGGAACTTCTTCATCGGGCCGCTCCTCCTTTGGCGCCCGCGAGGAGCGGCGGGGCCTTCCGGCTGCGGGAGAGCCAGCGCTCGGGGTCGAGAGGCTTCTGCCCATCGCGCAGCTCGAAGTAGAGATACGGGCCCTTGAGCGACCCGCTGTCGCCCACGGTGCCCACTTCCTCGCCGGCGCTCACGGCGTCGCCGAGCGCCTTTTCCAGCCGATCGAGGTGCGCCATCAGGCTGAAGATGCCGGCGCCGTGGTCGATGATCAAAAGATTGCCGAAGCCGCGGAACCAGCCGGCGTGCGCGACCTTGCCGTCCCAGACCGCGCGCACCGGCGAACCGCGCTCCGCCTGGATGTCGACGCCGGTGTGCAGCGTCACCGTGCCGAAGCGCGGCTCGGTGGTGCGGCCGAAGCGCACCTCGATGCTGCCCTGGTCCACCGGGAAGGGCAGCTTGCCGCGCGCCTTGCGGATGGAGGCCTTGAGCAGGATCTCCGGCGCCACCAGCATCGGATGCGTCCGGCGGATCTCGGCCAGCCGTTCGGAGAGCTCCTTCTCCGCCTCCTCCAGCTCGAGCGCCGCCTGCTCGTGCGCGCCCTTCTCGCGCTGCACCGAGGCGAGCAGCGCGCGCTGCCCGTCCAGCGTCTCCTGCAACACGGCCCGGCGCCGCTCCTCTGCCACCGCGCTCTCTTCGCGGTCGGTGTGGGCCGCGGCAAGCTCGTCGCGCGCGGCCCTGGCGGCATCGGCGCGGGCGCGCAGCGCGCTCACCGTCTCCAGATCCGACTCGAGCAGCAGGTTGAAGACGCGGTGGCGGCGGACCAGATCGGCGATCGACCGCGCGCCGAGGAGGAAGCGCACGTACCCTTCGCGCCCGAGCCGGTAGCGGGCGACGAGCCGGGGGCCGGCGGCCTGCATCGCCGCGTCCAGTTGCGCCTGCGCCTTCTCCGAGCGCTCCTGCGCGGCAGAGAGCCGCTGGGTGGCCGCGCGGAGCCTTAGCTGCGCCGCCCGCAGGCCGCTGCTCTCCAGCTCGATCTGCCGCTCCAGGTCGGCGAGCCTGCCCAGGAGCGACGCCTCGCGGCCGGCGAGCTGCCCCGCCGCCGCGCGCTCCTGCGAAAGGCGCTCGCGCACCTCCGGCAGCGACTGCGCGAGCGCGGCGGCGAGGAGGAGCGGGATCATGCCTTGAGGAACCGCGCCACGGCGATCCAGCTCCCGAAAACGCCCACCAGCGCGCCGGCGCCGAGGAGCGCCGCGGCGTGCAGCGGCGCGAGGTGCATGGCGCTGACTCCCGCCGCGAACGCGAACGCCTGCGAGGCGTGGGGCAGGAGCCAGTGCTGCACCGCCGCGATGCCGCCCACCGCCAGCCCGGCGCCGAGCACTCCCTGCAGGCCGCCTTCGAGCAGGAACGGCGCGCGCACGTACTGGTCGGTGGCGCCGACCAGCTTCATGATCTCGATCTCGTCGCGGCGCGCGTACACGGCGAGGCGGATGGTGTTCGCCACCACCAGCAGCGCCGCGCCGACCACCGCCAGCAGCGCTCCCGCGGCGAAGGCGCGCAGCCCGCGCCCCAGCGCCTCCAGCTTGTCCAGCCACTCGCGGCCGTACTCCACGTCGTGGACGAAGGGGAGCTGTCCGAGCTGCGCCGCGAGCACGCGCACGCCCGCGGACCGCAGCGGCTCGCGCGGGATGATCTCCAGCGAGGGCGGCAGCGGGTTCTGCGGCAGCCCGTCCAGCGCCGGGCCCAGCTCGCCGAGGTCGCCGCGCAGCCGCGAAAGCGCCGTGGCGCGGTCGACGTAGCGCACCTCCAGCCCCTGCTGCTGCGCGCCGATCTTCTCCGCCAGCGCCCGCGCCTGCTCGTCGGTTGCGCCCTTGTCCAGGTAGACGGTGAGGTTCGCCTCCGCTCCCCAGGAGGTGACCAGCGCGCGCGCCGTGAGCAGCCCGAGCACGAAGGAGGCGCCGATGAAGAGCGAGAGCCCGATGGTCAGCACCGAGACCAGCGAGAGCAGCGGCGCCCGCCAGAGGTTGACCGCGGCGCGGCGGCACAGGCGCCAGGCGACGTGCGCGGTCATGCGTCGAACACCAGCCTGCCCGCGGAGAGGCCCACGGTGCGCCGGTGCCAGCGCTGCAAGAGGCCGCGGTCGTGGGTGGCGACGACCACGGTGGTGCCGCGCGCGTGGGCGTCGAAGAGGAGCTGGAGCGTGCTCTCGGTCAGCGACGGGTCGAGGTTCCCGGTGGGCTCGTCGGCGAGCAGGATGGTGGGCTCGTTGACCAGCGCGCGGGCGATGGCCACCCGCTGCTGCTCGCCGCCGGAGAGCCTGCGCGGCAGCGAGGCCGCCTTGTGGGAGAGGCCCACCTGGGCGAGGTGCTTCTGCGCGCGCTCGCGGATCTCCGCGTCGGAGGCGCCCAGCACCTCGAGCGCGTAGCCCACGTTCTCCAGCACGGTGCGGTTGTGGAGCAGCTTGAAGTCCTGGAAGACGACGCCGATGTTGCGGCGCAGGTAAGGCACCGCCGCCTGCGGCAGCCTGCCCACGTTGCGGCCGCCGACGATGATCTCCCCGCTGGTGGGCCGCTCCGCGCAGAAGAGAAGGCGCAGGAGCGTGCTCTTGCCCGCGCCGGAGGGTCCCGTCAGCCAGACGAACTCGCCCTTGCCGATCCGCAGCGTGACGTCGTCGAGCACCGGCGTGTCGCCCGGGTACTGCTTGCGGACGTTGACCAGCTCGATCACGGGGCGCAGGCTCCGCCGTCGAGCGCGCCGCGACAGATGGTGATGGTGCAGCCGCCGCTGCAGGTCAGCGTTCCGGGGAGCGACGGCGAGGTGCAGGCGAGGCCGGTGCCCTGGCAGGTGCCGTTGAACGCGTCGAGCGCGCCGCTGCTGGCGAGCCCGCTGCACGGGGTGCTGGCGGTGTTGATCTGGATGCTGACCGCGCAGGCGCTGCCGGCGTCGGGCGCGGCCACGGTCACGGTTGCGGTGGCGAGCTGCGCGATCGTACCGCCCGGGCAGGTGTCGATGGCGCCGACCCCGGACAGGGTGAGCGGAGCGCAACCCGCGTCCGGTCCGGCGTCGATGCCGCCGTCCCCTCCGTCGATCCCGCCGTCGCCGCCGCCGTCGAAGCTGCCGCCGCCGCCTTGAACGCCTCCGGTCACGGAGGTGCCGGAGGAATATCCGGCGCAGGCGCAGAGCACGGCGAGCGCAAAGGCGAAGGAGAGGTTTCTCATCGGAGACCTACTTGGGCGGCTCGAGGTCCGCGGAAAGGAAGGCAAGGATCACTTCGTCGAGGCTCTTCTCGCTGATCAGCTCCTCGGCGAACAGGGTGGGAAGGTCGTCGGCCGGCATCTCCACCGGGCTCTCGCTGAAGAACGTGGGCGCTGCCGCAGCGGGCCTGGGCGCTGCGCGCGGCGCAGGCGGCGCCACCGGCGCAAGGCGCGGCGGCGAGGCGGGCCGCGTGGGCTGTCCGGGCTGGCGCGTGACGTGGGGAAGCGGAGAGCCCGGCGTCCGCGGCGCGACCGGAGAGGCCGACGGCGGAGATGCCTGCCAGACCTGGGGCGCGGGCCGCGCCGGAGCCGGAGGAGGCCTCGGGGCCTGCACCGGACGCGCGGCGGGCGCGGGAGCCGGCGGAGGCTTCGGCGCCGGGCGCGCCGAGGGGGCAACCTTCTTCGGTTGCGTGGTGTTGACGTAGGAAGCGGTGTTGGTGCCGTCCGCGAGGACGCCGGGCTCGTAGTGGTGCGCGTCCAGGCGCTCGGTCAGGTGATCGAACTCGCCCGCGATCAGCCGGCGCAGCATGGCCTTGTGCTGGTTCTCCATCAACCCGCGCACGACGCCCTGCAAACCGGGCCCGGGAGCGCGGTCGGCGTAGCTCGACTTCATGCTGGCGACGATGTTCCCGCCCACGAACAGGTGGGTGATGAAGTGCGCGTGCGGGAGCCCGGAGTCCTCGGTCTGCACGTGGTACACGCGCGGCCCGTACTTCACGTTGTGGTTGAAGCCCACGACGGGGGCAGAGGGCTTGGCGCTCGTCGTCGTCATCCAGGTTTCCAGTTAAGCAGAACCCACGGGGGGCCGCCAGAATCAGAAAACCCGCGGCGCACGGCGGAAAGTCCCGCCGATCAGGGCAAAAGATCCACCAGCTCCACGTCATTGACCGGCCTGCCCAGGAACCGTTCGGCCACGGCGCGGAAACGATCGGGTACATCGGTGCAGAGGGTGCGATGTTGCGGCGCGTCATCGCCATCGCGCAACAGCCCTTTCGTCTCCAGCAACGCAGCCGCCGCGGCAGCAGTCGCCTCCGCGCTGTCCACGATCGACACCTGCGGCCCCAGCAC
This sequence comes from Myxococcales bacterium, assembly GCA_036518615.1. Lineage (GTDB taxonomy): Bacteria > Myxococcota > Myxococcia > Myxococcales > 40CM-4-68-19 > 40CM-4-68-19. The sequence continues at coordinate 2,789 of DATDMU010000270.1, read as the reverse complement.
CTCCGAGATGGAGCGCGCGAGCAGCGGGTAGTGCGTGCACCCGAGGACGGCGGTGTCCACGCCCATGCGGCGCAGGTCGCCCAGGTAGCGCTCGGCCACGAGCCGCGGCACCTCGCCGTCCGTCCATCCTTCTTCCGCCAGCGGCACGAAGAGCGGGCAGGCGCGGGCGATCACCGTGCTCAGCGGCGAGAGCCGCGAGAGGGCGCGCTGGTACGCGCCGGACGCAACCGTCGCGGGGGTGCCGAGGACCGCGATGGCCCCGCCCCGGCTGCGCGCCGCTGCCGTCCGGGCGCCCGGCTCGATCACCCCGACCACCGGGATGGGCAGCGCGGCGGCGAGCGCGTGCAGGCTGTGCGCCGAGACGGTGTTGCACGCCACCACCAGCATCTTGATGCCGCGCGCCGCGAGGTGCCGCGCCGAGAGCAGCGCATAGCGCGTCACCACCTCGCCGGAGCGGGTCCCGTATGGAACCCGGGCGGTGTCTCCCAGATAGACGGTGTGCTCGCGCGGAAGACGCGCGAGAAGCGCCCGCAGCACCGTGAGCCCGCCCACCCCGCTGTCGAACACGCCGATGGGCGCGCCGGCATTCACGCAGCCGTGTCTATCACGGAGGAGATTCCGCGCTCACCGGCACGTCGGTGATCAACCCGATCTCGAAGAAGCGGCTGGGCGGGTTGTGCGTCCGGTAGATGAGGTGGGGACCGTCGGCGAGCGTGCGGATGCCCTGGATGGCGAAGCTGTGCGTTCCGCGGGTGAGACCGTCCACGGCGGCGCCGTCGGTTCCGGCGGTACTGCAGGGCACCGTCCCGGCATTGACGCCGCCGGTCCCGTCCACGGCGGGATCGACGAAGATGGTGACGTGGTCGACGATGCCCGCGGCGCAGCTCTTGCCGTCGAAGGTCCAGGTCAGGTTGGCGCTCGAGGTGGTGGGCGCTGCGGGAGCGAGGTCCGGCGAGGCGACGGTGTTCTGGCCCGCGACGACGCTGACGAGCAAGCCGTTGAGCGCAAACTTCGAGTTGCCGTTCGCGTCCACCCCGACGATGTCGAAGGAATGCTGGCCCTGCGACAGCGGTGTGATGGTGGTGCCATCGACGCCCCCCGACGCGCAGGGCAGGTCGGCCGTGGCGCCGTCGGTGATCAGCTGGTTGTCCACGCTGACGTGCACCACCGGGATGCCGGCCGCGACGCAGCTCTTGCCGCCGAAGGACCAGTGGAGCGTCACGTCGCCCGGGCTCACGTCGACGGCGAACTTGTTCAGGCGGCTGCCGCGCACCTGGATGGTCTGCGTGGTCTGGTAGACGAGGTTGCCGTCGGCGTCGAGGCCGCTGACGGTGAGCTGGTAGTTGCCGTTGAGGAAGCTGCCGAGGTTCGCGCCCGCGCCCGCCTGCGCGCAGCTGAAATGGTCGGGGGAGAGGACTTCACCGGCGATCGAGAACTGGATGGTCTCCACGCCGGCGTCGGCGCAGGAGAGCCCGCCGAAGGTCCAGTCCACCTCCACTTCGGCCCGCGAGGGGCCGCAGGCGGCCGCGGCGAGGCTGAGCATTCCCAGTATGAGCAAGCGGCGCATCGCTCCTCCTTGGTGCTTGAGACGTCCGGCGCCTTCCCCGCATTCAGACCTTCGGGAGTGCGGAAGGGTCACACCCGTTCGGCGGTTCCTTCGTTGACAGTCATCACCCTCTGAGGGACAACCGCGCGCGCCATGAACGGCAGCCTCAACTACGTCGAAATGGTCACCCACGGCGGCCCGGTGGTCACCGGGGTGCTGGTCCTCCTCGTGGCCTCCTCGCTCGCGAGCTGGACCATCATCTTCCGCAAGCTCCTGCACCTGCGCAGGGCGCAGGCCGAGAGCGTCCGCTTCCTGGAGACCTTCTGGCGCAGCAAGCGGCTCGATTCCATCTACGGCGAGGCGGAGCAGATGCCGGTGAGCCCGGTGGCGCAGGTTTTTCGCGCCGGTTACGTGGAGCTGAGCAAGGTGACGCAGGCGCAGCCGGCCGGCGAGGAAGCGGCCATGCACGACCAGCTCGGCGGATTCGAGAACGTGGAGCGCGCGCTGGCGCGGGCCGCCAACGCCGAGCTGACCGGGCTGGAGCAGCAGATCCCCTTTCTCGGCACCACCGCCGCGGCCGCGCCCTTCGTGGGCCTCTTCGGAACGGTGTGGGGCATCATGGGCGCGTTTCGCGACATCTACGCAGCCGGCAACGCCAACCTCGCCACGGTGGCGCGGCCCATCTCCGAGGCGCTGATCGCCACCGCGGTGGGCCTCTTCGCCGCCATCCCCGCGCTGGTCGCCTTCAACGCCTTCAACTCGCGCATCCGCGTGCTCGACAACGAGATGCGCAACTTCAGCGCCGACTTCCTCAACATCATCAAGCGGCACATCTTCAAGAAGGCCGCCTGATGGCATTCGGCGGAGGCGACAGCGGCGGAGGCCGCCGCGCCATGACCGACATCAACGTGACGCCGCTGGTGGACGTCATGCTGGTGCTGCTGATCATCTTCATGGTCACCGCGCCCCTGATCCAGAGCGGGGTGAAGGTGGACCTCCCCCGCGCTTCCGCGCAGCAGATGGAGCACTCGGAGGAGAAGCTGGTGCTCACCATCACCCGCGACCGGCGCGTCTTCCTCGGCAACGCCGAGATCCCGCCCGCGCAGCTCGAATCGAAGCTCGCGAGCAACGCGCGCATCCAGAAGGAGAAGGAGCTCTACCTGCACGCGGATCGGTCGCTGCCCTACGGCCAGGTGGTGGAGATCATGGCCGTGGCCCGGCGCGCCGGCGTGGAGTCGCTCGG
>DATDMU010000269.1:0-14146 GCA_036518615.1 Myxococcales bacterium | reverse complement strand
TTCCGCGCTCTCCGAGGGACTGCGCGCGGGCAGCGCCTCGCTCTCCGAGATGCGCGAGTACCGGCGCAGGATGGGCCTCGACGATCCGCTGCTGGAAGGCTACCTGCGCTGGCTGTCGCATCTGCTCGTCGGCGACCTCGGCCATTCGTTCCGCGACGGGCGGCCGGTGACCGCGCTCCTGGCGGAAGCGCTGCCGGTCACCCTGCTCCTCTCCATTCCTTCCCTTCTTCTCGGCGTTCTCCTCGCCATTCCCGCGGGCATCGTCTCCGCCGCGCGTCCCTTCGGCGCGCTCGATCGCAGCCTCGGGTGGCTGGCCTTCGTGCTCTATTCGCTTCCCGTCCAGGGCATCGCGCTCGCGCTGGTGCTCCTGGCCGGCTCCGCGGGGTGGCCCATCCAGGGGCTGCGCAGCGAGGGGGTCCACTCGGCGCTGGACCTCGCCGCGCACATGGTCCTTCCCGTCGCCTGCCTCGCCTGCGGTTCGGTGGCGGTGCTCGCGCGCTTCTTGCGCAGCTCGATGCTGGAGGAGATGGGCCAGGACTACGTGCGCACCGCGCGCGCCAAGGGATTATCGACGAGGGCGGTGGTGCTTCGCCATGCGCTGCCGAATTCATTGCTCAGCCTGATTACCCTCTTCAGCCTCACCCTGCCGGGCCTCGTCTCCGGAGCGGTGATCCTGGAGCGCATCTTCGGACTGCCCGGGATGGGCCGGCTCTGCTTCGAGGCGGTGCTCGGCCGCGACCTGCCCGTGCTCATGGGAGTGATCACGCTCTCGGGCGCGCTCACCATGCTGGGCATGCTCGCGGCGGACCTGCTCTGCGCCGCCGCCGATCCGCGCATCTCCCTTCGCGGAGAGCGGGCGTGAACCGGCTGTGGCGGCGGTTCGCGCGGCGACGGACGCACCTGCTCGGGCTTTTTCTCGTGTGCGCTCTCGCGGCGGTGGCGCTGTTCGCCGACTTCATCGCGAGCGACAGGCCCATCGCCATGCGCAAGGGCGGCACGCTCTATCTCCTGCCCAACCTGATCGACTATCGCGACCTGCGCGCCTTCGAGGCAAAGGATCTGCGAGCCGGAGACTGGGCGCTGTGGCCGCTCCTGCGAAAGGGCCCGTACACCATTCCCGCTCCGGGCACGCTGGAGGCGCCGCTGCCGCTGCCGCCCGGGCCGGGTCACCCGCTCGGCACCGACCACGCCGGCCGCGACGCGCTTTCGCGGCTGCTCCACGGCGCGCGCACCTCTCTCGCGGTGGGCGTCTTCGGCGCGCTGCTACAGGTATCGATCGGCCTTCTGCTCGGCGTCGCCGCGGGCGCGCTGGGCGGAGTCGTCGATGCGGCGATCACCGTGGCCTGCGAAGTGCTGCTCAGCTTCCCGCTGCTCCTGCTGCTGCTCGCCGCGCAGGGCGTGCTCGAGCGAACCTCCCTCTTCAGCACCATCGCGGTGATCGGGCTCACCCGCTGGGCGGAGACTTCGCGGCTGGTGCGCGCCGAGGCGCTGCGCGTGCGCGAGCTGCCTTTCGTGGAGGCGAGCCGCGCCTCGGGCAGCTCGCCCTTGCGCACGGCGCTTTTGCACGTGCTTCCCAATTGCCTCTCGCCCGCGCTGGTCGCCGCGGCGTTCGGCGTCGGCGCCGCCATCCTGCTGGAGAGCGCGCTCAGCTTCCTCGGCTTCGGCGCGCCGGAGCCCACCGCGTCGTGGGGCGCGCTGATGGCGGACGGGTTCCAGGACGTGCTCGACCCGCAGGGCAGGATCCTGGTGCTCCTGCCCGCCCTCGCCATCTTCCTCTGCGTGAGCGCCTTCAACCTGGTGGCCGACGGGCTGCGCGACGCCCTCGACCCGCGCGCTCAGGGAGCGGTCGCGCCCTCCGCGTTCATCACCTCGGACCAGAACCGCGCGCTGTCGCCGGCTCCCATTCCGGAGGGCGCCGACGCGGCGCCTGCCACGTACAGCGTGCCGCTGCCGAAGTAGCTGCTGGACAGCGACCTGGCGGTGGCGATGCCGAGGCCGCCGCAGATGTTCGCGAGCTCCGCGCCGTCGAGGGCCGCGGCGCCGGGCGTGAGGACCCAGGACGAGTCGAGCGCGCGCACGCTGTAGCCGCTGGAGAGCAGCGCGCCGGAGAAGAACGCCCAGGAGGCGGTGAAGGAGAACGGCCCGTAGGAGAAGAGCTGCAACGGCTGCAGGCAGCCGGTGATGCCGGTGGTGAGAGGATACGAGGGCGGCGTTCCCGAGCCGGTGGAGCCGGTGGTGCCGGAGGCGAGGCCGGAGCCGGTGGTGCCGGACGCCAGCCCGGACCCGGTGGTGCCCGACGCGAGCCCGCTGTCCTGGGAGAAGCCGTAGCCCCAGATGCCGAGTCCGTCGACGGGCGAGGTGATTCCGCCCAGGGAGAGGCTGGCGCTGATCGCCAGCGTGCTGAACCCGCCGGCGGCGCGAGCGAACGCGCGGGGGCGCTGTGCGGAGCCGCGGTAGATGACGCGCGGCACCTCGAGCAGGAACAGCCTGCGCGAGGTGGTGGAGGGAGCCGGAGAGACGAAGCGGGCGATGCCGCTACTGTCGGTGAGGGCGATCTGGGTGGCGTTGGCCGCTCCGCGCCAGCGCCCGTGCACCTCCACGTTGCCGATGCCGTTGCCGAAGGCGTCGGCGATCATCACCGCGCCCGCGGCCCTGCCGTCGGCGCGCAGGGCGGCCACCGCGTCGGCGTAGAGGACCCTGGGCGCCGTCCAGGTTCCGGTCACCAGCGAGATCGCATTGGCCGCCTGCACGCGGCCGGACCCTGACGCAGGGTCCCACCCGGCGACGCCGAGGCTCGCGGCGGAAGCCTGCAGCGCCGGGCGGACCTCTTGCGGTCTGGCGCCGTTGCCGAGGAGCGCCGCGGCCGCAGCGCTCACGTGCGCGGCGGCCGGCGAGGTGCCGGCGAACAGCCACCACTGGATCTGCGTCGGAACGCCGGGCGGAAAGGACTGCGCGAGCGCGCCGTCCCAGAGCCCGTCGCCGTTCACGTCCCTGTCCGGCATGCCTCCGGGCGCCGCCAGATCCAGGCCCTGCCCGAAGTTGGAGTACGGCGTCATCGCGTATCCGGTGCAGGCGTCCAGCGAGAACGCGCCCACCGAGATCGCGTCGGGGAAGGCAGCCGGATAGAGGACGGAGCTGCCGCCGGTGTTGCCGCTCGCGGCCACGATCACGACTCCCGCGGCGCGCGCGGTTGCGATGGCGTCGCGCAGCGCCGCGCCGGGAACGTAGTTGCGCGCGAAATCGAGCGAGAGGTTGATCACGTCCGCGCCCGAGCGCACCGCGTAGCGGATGCCTTCCTCCAGCCAGAACTCGGTGCCCTGGTTGTCGCGGTCGAGCACCTTCACCGGCAGGAGCGTGGCGCCGGCGGCGGGGCCGGAATAGGGGATGGCAGAGGGCGAGAAGCTTCCCGCGCCGGCGATGATGCTCGCCATCGCGGTTCCGTGGCCGTTGTCGTCGTCGGGATACGGGTCGTCGTTGACGAAGTCCCAGCCCGCCGCGAACGTGGTCCCGGCGAACACCGGCGCTTGCGCGTAGAGGCCGAGCAGGTCGTTCTCGAAGGCGATGCCGGTGTCGAGCACGGCCACCACGGGCGAGGCGTGCGCGGGGAGCATGCTCGCGTCGCCGGGCGCCTGGATGGCGGGGAAATGCCACGTCTGCGGGTGGGCCGTGCTGCCGATGAGCACGCGATTCGGCTCGGCGGAGGCGATGGAGGACGAGGCGCGCAGCGTGTCGAGAACGCCCTGCAGCGAGACGCCGTCGGGCAGCGCCACGAGCTGGAAGGCGGCATCGCCGGTGGCGAGCACCACGGCGTTCACCGTCCCGAGCACCTGCGCGCAGGTCGCCGCCAGCACGTTCGGGCTGCAGCGCACGATCAACTGCCGCGGCGCGATGACCTGGGGAAGGCCGTCGATCACCTGTGTGACCTGGGGCAATGCGCGGGCGCTACCGGCAATGCCCAAAGCCGCGATCAACGACGTCCAAACGGCTCTCCGGCGAATGTCGTCCATTGCTGGATGAGCACAGCAATCTTGCTGCCAGCCGGGCATGCAATGAATTCAGCCTCTTGCAACTCCACCGCATTTCCCAACCGTGGCGGTGGCGCCACATGCCCCCGGAAATCGGGTACTTGCGATGTGGCGCTGGCGCAACACTTGTGGCGGCAGCGCCCCTATCTCGTCGCGCGGTGCATGCCGTGCCGCCGCAGCTTGAGCCACAGGTTCTTGCGGTCGATGCCCGCCCTGCGCGCTGCCTCGGCCACGTTGGTGCCGACGGCGCGAAGGAGCGAATCCAGGTACGCCTTCTCGAAGCGCGCCAGCGCGTCCGCGCGAGCCTGGTGGAAGGGTTCCACCTCCGCCGGCCGATCGCGCGCCGGGGCGCCGCCGCGGATCACCGCCTCGCACTCGGCGAGCCCGATGCGGGGCCCGGGCGACATCACCGCCAGCCGGCGGATCGCGTTCTCGAGCTGGCGCACGTTGCCGGGCCAGTCGTGGCTGGAGAGCGCGTCCAGGGCCTCCGCGGTGAATCCCTCGATGTGGCGGCCCATGCCCGAGCCGATGGAGCGCAGGAAATGATCGGCGAGCAGCGGCACGTCCTCGGGCCGCTCACGCAGGGCGGGAAGCCGGATGGGAAAGACGTTGATCCGGTAGAAGAGGTCCTGGCGGAAGCGGCCCGCGGCCACCTCCGCCTCCAGCTCGCGGTTGGTCGCGACCACCACCCGCACGTCCACCCGCGTCTGCCGCGAGGCGCCCACGCGGCGGAACTCCTTGGTCTGGAGGAAGCGCAGCAGCTTGGACTGGAGCGACAGCGGCATCTCGCCGATCTCGTCGACGAAGAGCGTTCCGCCGTCCGCCTCGGCGAGCAGCCCGCGCGCGTGCCGCAGGGCGCCGGTGAACGCGCCGGCCTCGTGGCCGAAGAGCTCGTTCTCCAGCAGCGGCTCGGGCAGCGCGGCGCAGTCCACCACCACGAACGGCTTCTCGCTGCGCGCGCTGTACTCGTGGACGGCGCGCGCGGCCAGCTCCTTTCCCGTGCCGGTCTCGCCGTAGAGCGCCACGTCCACGTCGGTGCGGGCCACGCTGGCGATCAGGTGCCGCACGCCGGCGACGGCGGGCGAGACGCCGATGATCAGCTCCGCCCTGCGGCTCTGCAGCTTGCGCCGCAGCGCCGCCAGCTCGTGCGCGGTGCGGCCCATCTCCACCGCCTGCGCCACCCGCGCGCGGAAGAAGTCGATGTCGAAGGGCTTCTGCACGAAGTCCAGCACTCCGGCCTTCATCGCCTCCACCGCGATGGAGACGGTGGCCTCGCCGGAGACGATCAGCACCGGCGCGGAGATCTTCTCCTCGCGCAGCCTGCGCACCATCTGCACGCCGTTCATGCCGGGAAGCATGTAGTCGGCGACCACCAGATCCACGCCTCTTCGCGCGAGCTGGATGCCACCCTCCGCGTCGCTGGCGACGAGGACCTCGCGGTCGCCCGCGGCGAGCAGCTCGGAGAGCGCCGCGGCCTGCGACGCGTCGTCCTCGACGATGAGGACGCGGACCCTGCCGTGTTCGCCGCGCTCCATCAGGCGGCCCCCGGGAGCACCACGGTGAAGAGCGTCCCCTGCGAAAGCTTGCTCTCCACCCGGATGTCGCCGCCATGCTGCCGCACGATCTCGCGGCTGATCACCAGGCCGAGGCCGGTGCCCGCGGGGCCTCCCCGGCTGCCGCGGAAGAACGGCGTGAAGAGCTTTTCCAGGTCCGCCTCGGCGATGCCCGGGCCCCGATCGGCGATGAACACCTCCGCGCTCGGGCGCGGCGGCTCGGGCGGCTCGGGCTCCGCCGGCGCTCCTTCGAACTCGATGCGCGGCACCGTCTTCGCGCGGACCAGCGGCTCGCCCGGCGCGATGCGGACGCGGATCGGACTGCGCTCGGCCGAGTACTGGATGGCGTTTCCCACCAGATTGGTGATCACCTGAACCAGCCGGTCGAAATCGCCCACCACCTCCGGAACGGCGGGGTCGCGCTCGAGCGTGACTTCGATGGACTTCATCCGCGCCAGCGGGTCGAGGCCGGCGATGGCAGCGGCGGCAACCTGCCCGAGGTCCACGCGCTCCCTGGCGAGCGACACCGCGCCCGCCTCCATCCGCGACAGCTCGAGCGTGCGCTCGACGATCTTCCCCAGCCGCATCGCCTGCGAGGAGATGACCTCCAGGCCGCGGCGGCCTCGCGGGCCCAGGCCTTCGTCCTTCTTGGCCAGCTCGGCGTAGCCGCTGATGCCCTGCAAGGGCGAGCGGAACTCGTGGGCCATGTGCGCGAGCAGCTCGGTCTTGCGCCGCAGATCGTCGATCAGGCGCGCGTTCTCCAGCGCCGACCCGGCCAGCGCCGCGAAGGCGCTGAGCAGGCCGAGGTCCTTTTCCGAGAGCAACGAACCCACCCGGCGCGAGTCCACGTAGAGGATTCCCAGCCGGCGCCCGCCGAAGCGGATGGGCGTGCAGAGAACCGAGCGCAGGCCGAGATCGAGGATGCTCTTGCGCGTTCTGAGATCTTCGTTTCCCACGATGTCGGCGATGGCCACCATCTCGCCGGTGTGCAGCACGCGGTCCGCCACCGTCCGCGAGATGAGCAGGGCGGCGGTGGGAGCCGCGCCGCGCACCGCGGCCACCTTCGGCTCGCCGCCCTCCTCGGTGAGCAGGATGAACCCGCGCTCGGCGCCGGTGAGGAGCAGCGCCTCGTCGAGGGCGTCCTCGAGCAAGGCTGCCGGATCGCCTCGGGCCGCGAGCCTTTGCGCCGCCTGGGTGAGCGCCTCCACGTGCGAGAAGGACCTGCGCTGCAGCGCCACCACCTCCTTCTCCAGGCGGTCCGCCTCGGCGAGATCGGGCGCCGCTCCCAGCTTCTCGAAGACCGCGCGGGCCCGGCGCAGGGCCTCGCCCGCCTGCACCGAGCGGCCGCGATCGAGATCGAGCAGGCACTCGACGCAGTCCACCCGGGCGTCTTCCAGCGCCGCCGCGGCGCCGCGCAACAGCCGGTGCGCCTCGCGGACCGCCTCCACCGCGGCGGCGCCGTCGCCCCGGGCGCGTGCTGCGAGCGCGAGCACGCGGCGCAAGTTCCCCTGCTCCACCAGGTTGTCGCATTCGACGGCCAGCGCCAGCGCTTCCACCGCGCGCGCGCTCGCCGAGGCAGCATCGCGCCGGAGCAGATCCAGCTCGCACCTGCGTCGCTCCGTCTCCACCACCTCGTCGCGCGCGCCGATGCGCCGGGCGATCTCCAGCGCCTGGGCGTAGAACCTCTCCGCGGCGGCGAGGTCTCCCTCGCGCGCGGCCACCTCGCCCAGGTTCCCGCACACCACCGCCTCGATGCGCGCATAGCCGCCCGCGGAGCGGATGCGCGACCGCGCGCTTCCCAGCAGCTCCCGGGCGCGGGGAAAGTCGCCGCGCTCGCGGTAGAGGAAGCCCAGGTTGTTGAGCGTGAGCAGCTCCTCCTCCAGGGTCTGCCCCTTCTTCTCGGTCAGGCGCTCCCACGCGGTGAGCGCGCCCTGCCAGTCGCCCGCCAGATAGCGGGCCACGCCCAAGTTGTTCCAGGCGATGGCTTCCTGCCGCTCGTCTCCCAGCGCCCGGTACAGCTCCAGCGCGCGCGAGGTCTCCGCGGCGGAGCGGGAGTAGCGCGCGAGCAGCCGGTACGCGGTGCCCAGCCCGGCGCGCGCGTCCGCCTCCGCGCGAAGGTCGCGCTGCGCCAGCGCGATCATCACCGCCGTGCGCTCCTCTGCCGCGGCCCGCCGGCCGTCGCCCCGATGCCACGCGCGGGTGCCGAGGAGGTGGTGCACTCGCGCTGCGGCCTCGGCGTCGCCGCGCTCCCTGGCGAGCGGAAGCGCCTTTGCAGCGAGCTCCTCGGCGCGCGCGTAGTTGCCGCGCATGGCCTCGGCGCGCGCCTCGATGGTGGCGACCGCCAGCGCGTCCGCCCCTGCCTCGCGGGCGCGGGAGAGCGCCTCCAGCACCTGCTCGAACCGGCCCTCCTGCCAGCGCGCCTGCGCCACCTTCTGCCAGAGCCTTCCCGGCGCTCCGCCGCGGCAGAGCGCGTGCGCGTACATGCGCCGGGCCGCGGCAGGCTGGCCTGCCAGGGCCAGGCAGTCCGCAGCGCGCTCGCTGAGCACGGCTGCGCGAGCGCTCCGCAGCGGGTGCCGCAGCGCGGCCTCCGCGGTCTGGTAGAGGCGCGCAGCCTCGAGCGGCGTCCCCGAGCGGAGCCTTCCGCGCGCGGCGGCGATGGCGGCGCGGACCACGCCTCGCTGGCGCGCGTGGAAGAGGTGCATGGCTCGGGCGGCCGGGTCCGCCGTCATCTGCGAGGCGCGCAGGTGCGCGTTCTGCCGTTCGCCGCGGCAGAGGGCCCTCTCCGCCGCGCGCGAGAGCGCGAGCTGGGAGAGCGAGAGGTTCAGCTCCTCGGCCACCCGCAGCCCGCCCGCCACCAGCGCGGCCTCGTGCCCGGCGAGGGCGGCGGCGTCCAGCTCGGGCCAGAGCACCGCGGCGAGGCCCAGCTCGGATTGCTGCGCCCGCGGCAAGGCCGCCACCGCTGCGCGGGCCGAGCGGGTGGCGCTCCGCGGGACGCATCCGGCGAAGTCGGCGCCCGCGCGCAGCGCATCCAGCTCCCACTTGCCGCGGCGCCGCGCGAGCAGCCCGCGCCGCGCCAGATCGCAGAGCGCGGTCTCGAGATCGCGCGGCTGCCCCGACGACTCGCGCACCAGGCGCTCCGCGAGGCCCTCCGCCCAGGTGCGGGGACCCAGCGCCTCCAGCAGCTTCGCCTTCGCGCCCGCCGCAGCGAGCGGCTGCAGATCCAGCCGCTCCACCGGCGCCTGGAGCTGCTGCGACCCCGCGGCGACGACCAGCAGCGGCCTTCGCTTCCACACCGGATCGCGGGCGAGCGAAAGGAGCAGCGCCGGCAGCCAGTCGGTGCTGCGGTCTGCGTCGTCGATCAGCACCGCCAGGGGATGCTGCGCGCACGCGCTTGCCAGCTTTTCCCGCGCCGCCCCCACCGAGGCGTCGAACGACGCCGCGGCGCCGAGCAGCAGATCGAGCCGCCTGCAGAGGACGGAAAGGCCCTCGCCCTGCCCGAGGAAGATGGTTCGCAGCCCGGCCAGCTCCGCCGCGGCCGCCGCCGCGCGCAGGAGCCGCGAGCGGCCGGAGCCCGGCGCTCCCGCCACCAGCATCATCTCGCCGTTGCCGGACGCGGCGCGGCGCGCTGCCATCTCGATGCGGGCGAGCTCCGCCTCCCTGCCCTGGAGCTGCCCGAGCGCGATGCGGTCCGGCGAGAGGCCTTCGCCCTCGCATTCGAGGGGAAGTCCGGTGGCCGCGGCGAGCGCCTCGATGACCTCGTCGGCGTGCGCGTAACGCGAGCGCGGATCGCGGGCGAGGAGCTTCGCCACCACCGCCTGCACCCCCGCGCTCGCACGCGCTGCGGGCGCCGGCTCGAAATGGGCGCGGACCACGTCGGCGGAGGCGGGCGCCGCGAAGGGACCGAAGCCCGAGAGCAGCTCGTGCAGCGTCACGCCCAGCGAATAGAGGTCGGACGCCGCATCCGGCGCCGCGCCTTCCAGCACTTCCGGCGCCGCATATTCGAGGCTTCCGCGCGCCGCGGCCTCCGCGCCTCCCAGCCCGAGGTCCACGAGCAGCGCCTTGCGCTTGCCGGGAGCGCCCGCGAGCACCGCGTTCTCGGGCTTCACGTCGCCGTGCACGATGCCCCGGCGATGCAGGTGGCAGAGGCCGCGCGCGATCTCCGCCACGTGCCGCACCACCAGCGCCTCGGGCGCCCCGCGCAGCACGCCCAGGTCGTCGGCGCCGTACTCGAACGCCAGCGCGGCAGAGGGGCCGGAGCGCCAGAGCGAGAGGGCGCGCGCGAGGTGCGGGTGGGTCAGCTCCGCACATCTTCGGTACTCCTCCATCAGCCTGCCCGGCGGGGCGACCTTGAGCGCCACCTCCTGGCCGCTGAAGAGATCGATGGCGAGATGGACCGCCGCCTCCGCGCCGGTGCCGCGCAGGGAGAGGACGCGGTAGCGCCCTCCCACGAGCTGCGGGACGCCGGCGGCAACGGCGGGGGGAGTGGATTCACGAGGCGCGATCGCTGTGGCGGTATCGACGATGAGCGGCTGGATCTGCATACGCGTGGACTCCGGGAGAATCCGGCACTTTGACATCGAGCCGTGTGCCGGTAAATGAAACGGCGTGCTCCGCGTTCGCGAACTGTCGGTCCGCATTCAGACGGATGAACACTCGTTCGCCGCCGTAGACCGCATTTCGTTTGATCTCGAACGGAGCGGCTCGCTGGCGCTGATGGGCGAGTCGGGCAGCGGCAAGACCACCGCCGCCCTTTCGCTGCTTCGCCTGCTGCCTCCGGGCGCAACCACGTCGGGCCGCATCGAGCTGTTCGGGCGCGACGTGCTCGGCCTCCCCGAGCGCGCGCTCGAGCGCATCCGCGGCGCGCAGGTGGCGATGGTGTTCCACGACGCGCTCGCGGCGCTCAATCCGGTGATGCGCATCGGCGCGCAGATCTCCGAGGCGCTCCGCGCCCACCGCCCGCTCTCCACCGCGACGGCGCGCGCGGAGGCGGAGAGGCTGCTCTGCAGCCTCGGGCTCGCGGCGGAGACGGCGCGGCTCTACCCGCACCAGCTCTCCGGCGGCATGCGCAAGCGGGCGCTGATCGCCGTCGCACTGGCCTGCGGCCCGGCGCTGCTCGTCGCGGACGAGCCCACTTCGTCCCTCGACGCCGTGGCGCAGGCGGGAATCGTCGAGCTGTTCCGGAAGATTCGCGAGGAGCGCGGCGTGGCGCTGCTGGTCGCCACGCACGACCCGGCCATCGCCGCCCGGCTCTGCGATCGCATCGCGGTGCTCTACGCCGGCCGCATCGTCGAGCGGGCTCCTTCCGCGGAGCTCATCGCCCGGCCGCGCCATCCCTACACGGCGGGGCTCTGGCGCAGCCTCCCGCCAGGGCCCGGCGCAGGGCCGGCGATGCGGCTCCACCCCGTGCCGGGCTCTGCGCCGCGTCCGTGGGCCCTGCCGGGCGGATGCAGTTTTCGCGAGCGCTGTCCGCGCGCGAGCGAGGAATGCGCCGCGCGCGAGCCCGCCCTCGTGGACCTGGGCCGCGGGCACGAGGTCGCGTGCTTCCATCCGCTGGAGGCCGCATGACCGCGCCGCTCCTCGAGGTGCGCGAGCTGTGCGTGGAGCGCGGCGGGCACCGCGTCGTCGATCAGGTCTCCTTCACGGTGCACCCGGGCGAGACGGTGGGGATCATCGGCGAGAGCGGATCGGGAAAGTCCACGCTGGCGCGCGCGCTGCTCGGCCTGGTTCCCGCCGCAGCCGGCCGCATCTCGTGGAGGGGCGGAGATCTCTCCTCGATGCGCGCGCTGTGCGTCGCGCGGCGGGAGATGCAGATCGTCTTCCAGGATCCGGTCTCCTCCCTCGATCCGCGCATGGACGTCGGCGCCATCGTGGGCGAGCCGCTGGCGCTCTACCGCCTGGCGCAGGGGCAGGAGCGGCGAGCCGCCGTGGCGCGGCTGCTGCGCAAGGTGGAGCTCCCTCCCGAGCTGGCCTTGCGACATCCACACGAGCTCTCCGCAGGACAGGCCCAGCGCGTGGCCCTGGCCCGCGCGCTCGCGCCCGGACCGTCGCTGCTGATCGCGGACGAGGCGCTGAGCGCGCTCGACGTCTCGCTGCAGGCGCAGATGGCCAATCTGCTCCTCGACCTGAGGCGCTCTCTGGGCATCGCCTGCCTCTTCATCACCCATGACCTGCGGCTGGCGTCGTACCTGTGCGACCGCGTGGCGGTGCTCTCGCGCGGTTCGCTGGTGGAGACGGGCGCGCCGGGGGCGCTCTTTCGCGAGCCGCGCCATCCGGCCACGCGCGCTCTGGCCGACGCCGCGCGCTGACGTCCGGGTTCGTTCGTACGTCGTTCTTACGGCCGCGAACCATCCATCGCACATGCGATCTTACCGTTGCGTTCAGCAACAGCGGAAAACCGCCCGTGAGGTTCGCCATTTATCAATGCCGCGCCGCTGGCGATCGGCTTGCATCTCCCGGGCCCCATGCATTCTGCTGCGCAGCAACGCCACGCCGGCCCCGCGCGACTGTTGCGCTATCGGTTCGACTCCGGACAGCAGGTACGACATCACTTCCACGCCTCCGGCGGCCGCGCCGTGCTCTTCTATCCGGCGCCCGTGCCGCTCCAGCCCGGCGAGCCGGTCATCCTCGACGTCGGATTCACCGCCTCCGACCAGCACTGCGCCGTGCGCGGATCCGTCCTCGGATGCGAGATCGGAGGCGGCGGCTCCTGGCTCGAGTTCGGCGGCAGCGGCGTGGCTTCCGACCTGACGCGCGCTGCGGCGGCGCGGCTGCGGCGGCACCGGCGCTTTCTCAGCGGGACCGTCCTGCGCGTCCGCTGCGGCGACGATGGGCCAGTGATGGCGCGTCTCGTGGACGTGAGCCTTGGTGGCGCGCGCGTCGCTGGCGCGACCTTCAACTCCCTGCCGGGCGAGAAGGTGTGGCTCTCCGCGCTCTCCACCGCCGCCGCCCCCGCGGTGATCGCCGGCCGCATGGCGTGGAGCAGGGGCAACGAGGCGGGAGTGGAGTTCAGCCACCTTTCGCCAGTGAACCGGGCAGCCGTCGCCGCCCTGGTGGACGAGGCGCGCCAGCGCGCCGGCGCGGCGCACGAGGCGCTGCACCCGGTCATCTGCCGCTGCGCGCAGGGAGACGCTCCGTTCGAGCCGCCGCTGCCGCGCGTGCTCTACCGCCAGCCCGCATTGCGTTGAGCCATGCCCCCCGAGCGCGCCCCGGAGACCGCTTATTTCCTCAACGCCCGGCTGCCGCTGGTGGCGCTGATCGGCAAGGGCGTCCGGTTCCCGAGCGGGCAGTGGATTCGCATCGCGCCGGCCACCGCGCTGCCCTGGCGCGTCGACGAGCTGGTGCAGGACCTGTTTCCCGCGCTGCGCGGCAAGCTCCTGCCCATGCAGGTGCTGCTCACCGAGTTCGACGTGCAGGAGTTCGAGCGCGAGCAGGAGCTGCGAGCGACAGTGAAGCCCTGAGCGTTCAGTTCAGCCGCTTCTGGCCGCCCGTGTCGCGGTACCAGTCGAAGGGGCGGCCGTCGGTGTTGACCATCACCGTCTTCACGTCGAAGTGCTCGTCGAAGGACTCGGTGCCGAACTCGCGGCCCACGCCCGACTCCTTCACGCCGCCCCACGGCAGCGCCGGATCGAGCCGGTGGTGGTCGTTGATCCAGACGATGCCGCAGCGCATGGCCGCGGCCACCCGGTGCGCGCGCGCCACGTCGCGGGTGCGGATGGCGGCGGCGAGGCCGAAGGGCGAGTCGTTGGCGATGCGGATGGCCTCCGCCTCGTCGTCGAAAGGCAGCACCACCGTGAAGGGGCCGAACACCTCCTCCCGGGCGATGCGCATGGCGGGCCGGACGTCGGCGAAGACGGTGGGCTCGACGAAGAAGCCGCGGGAGAGGCGCGGATCGGAGAGCTGCGGGATGTGGCCGCCCGCCACCAGTTTCGCGCCTTCCTTGAGGCCCGCCTCCACGTACGAGAGCACGCGCTTGCGCTGGCGGTCGGAGATGACCGGGCCGAGCTGGGTGGCGGGGTCGGTGGGGTCGCCGATGCGGATGGTCTTCGCCTTGGCGGCGAGGCGCTCGACGAACTCCGGGTAGATCTTGCGCTGCACCAGATGCCGGCTCGCGCAGATGCAGGTCTGGCCCGCTCCCACGAAGGCGCCGAAGGCGGCGTAATTGACCGCCTGCTCCACGTCGTAGTCGTCGAAGACGAGGACCGGCGTCTTGCCGCCGAGCTCCAGCGTCTGCCGGGCGAAGTTGCGGCCGGCGAGGCCACCCACGATGCGCCCCGCGTCGGTGCCGCCGGTGAGCACCAGCTTGTTCAGCCCGGGGTGCTCGGCCAGCGCCTTGCCGGTCGAGGGCCCGAGGCCGGTGACCACGTTGAAGACGCCGGGCGGCAAGCCGGCCTCGGTGAAGATGTGCGCGAGGCGCAGCGTGGTGAGCGGCGTGTACTCGGAGGGCTTCACCACCGTGGTGCAGCCCGAGGCGAGCACCGGCGCCAGGCTCTTGCAGAGGATCATCATCGGATGGTTGAAGGGCGTGGAGTTGCCCACCACCCCGATGGGCGTGCGCTGCGTGTAGGCGAG
>DATDMU010000268.1:0-8505 GCA_036518615.1 Myxococcales bacterium | reverse complement strand
GCCCGCGGCAGCCGCTGCCAGAAGGCGAGCCGCCGCTCCAGCGCGAGCCAGGCGCCGTGCGCGGCGCCCCAGACGAGGAAGGTGAAGCCCGCGCCGTGCCACAGCCCCGCCACCGCCATGGTCACGAAGAGATTGCGGCTGGCGGCGCGCCGGTTTCCCCCCAGCGGGATGTAGAGGTAGTCGCGGAACCAGGTGGACAGCGTCACGTGCCAGCGGCGCCAGAACTCCCGCAGGCTTGCGGAGACATAGGGGTCGTGGAAATTGAGCGGCAGCTCGAGGCCGAAGAGCAGGCCGATGCCCACCGCCATGGTGGAATAGCCCCAGAAGTCCGCGTAGAGCTGGAAGGCGAACGCGTACGCCCCCGACCAGGCGGTGGTGGTGGCCAGCGCCGCCGCATCGCGGAAGTCCTGGGCGACGAACTGCGCCAGCACGTCGGCGACCCCCACCTTGAGCGCGAGTCCGGCCACGACGAGGAAAAGGCCGTGGTGGAAACCTTCGGCGTCGAAGCGGCGCCGGTCGCGGAGCTGGGGCAGGAACTCGCGCGCCCGCACGATGGGGCCGGCCACCAGTTGCGCGAAGAAGCACTTGAAGACCGCGAACACCAGCAGCGACCGCTCCGCCCGGATGGTGCCGCGGTACACGTCCACCTGGTACGCGACCACCTGGAAGGTGAAGAAGGAGATGCCGAGCGGCAGGTACGCGGGAGGGTGCGGCACGGGCGCGCGCAGGAGCGCCGCGGCGATCCCGGCGAGAAAGCCGGCGTACTTGAACCAGCCGAGCGCGAGCAGGTTGGCGGCGACGCAGAGCGAGAGCAGCGCCGGGGACCGCCGTCTTTCCTGCAGGCGCGCGAGAGCGTAGTTGACGAGGATGAAGGCGATGAGCAGGAAGAGCGAGGGCCAGTGGTGCGCGGCGTAGAACCAGAAGGAGGCGGCGAGCAGCACGCAAAGGCGCGCGCGCTGTGAAGGCAGCGCCCAGTGCAGCGCCACGGCGACGGCGAGGAAGAGCAGGAACGCGGCGCTGGTGAAGAGCATCAGTCCCTCCTCCGCGCCAGCGACTGCGCGAATCCCTCCCCCGCCGCTTCCACCGCGAGCGCGTGGCTGAACGCGGCGCGGCCTCTCGCGTTGAGGTGACCGCAGTCGCGGAACGCCGCAGCGGGCAGCGGCGCGCGCTGGTAGTTCCAGACCGGGAACTCGGCCGACAGCGCGGCGACCGCGGCGCTCACGTCCTCGGGCGGCTCGCATTGCAGCGGGGGCACCACGAACACCACCGCAACCGATGCCGCCTTCAGATCCCGGCCCACCGCCAGAAGCCGCGCGACGGAGGGGTCCGTCGCAAGGCCGTCATTTCCAGCCGCCGCCCGCGACTTGCCGGAGGGCGGCGGCAGCGCGGGGAATTCTCCCATCGGCGGAGGGCGGCCGAGGATGGCTGCGACCTGCTCCGCGAAGTGGATCTCCGACCCGTCCAGACGCCGCGGGTAGAAGAGCAGCCCGGGCAGCCGCTCCAGGCTCTCGCCGCGGAGCGCTCCCCGGTTCGCCACCAGCCGGGAGTGCCGCGCCGCCATCGCCTCGAGCCCGGTGGGCGCAGCCTCCTGCGAGGGGGAGGGATCGAGCTGCGGGCCGGACAGCTCCACGAAGGCGAGGCGCAGGCCGGGCCGGCGCGCGAAGCGCCTCGCCAGCGTCTCCAGCGTGCCGAGCTTCGCGCCGCTGGCGGCGAGGCTGAACGCATGCACGCCGGGAAACGCCGCCGAGAAGGTGCGGGGCGAAATGCCGTCCCACAGGCGCGAAGTGCCGAAGAAGAGCACCTCGACGCGGCCCTGCTTGTCGAGGAGCGCGGCCTTGGTTCCGGCGCGGCTCACCGACGCGGACAGCTCCGGCGCAAAGACGCGGAAGGCGCCCTCTGCGAGCGCGAGCACCGCGCAGGTGCCCGCCACGTAGCGGAGCAGCTTGGGCATCGCCGCGCACCATACTCCAGTCATGCTAGAGAGGACCTTTCTCAACCGAACCGGAGCACACCGTGGGCAAGACCGCGATCGACGGCATGGCAGGGCTGAAGTCGCTGGTGGGAAAGGAGCTGGGAACCTCTCCCTGGCGGGAGATGACCTACGACGCCATCCGCAAGTTCGCCGACGCGACCGGCGACCACCAGTGGATCCACGTCGACAGGGAGCGGATCGCCCGCGAGTCGCCGTTCGGCAAGCCCATCGCGCACGGGTACTTCACCGTCTCGCTCATCGCGGGGCTCTTCTTCGAGCTGGTGGACGTCAAGGGCTTCGCCATGGTGATCAACTACGGCCTCAACAAGGTGCGCTTCCCGTCGCCGCTCAAGGAAGGGCAGAGGTACCGCCTCAAGGTGAAGCTCGGGGAGGTGAAGGAGATCGCCAACGGCGTGGAGGGCCTGCTCGACGCGGCGGTGGAGATCGAGGGCGAGGCCAAGCCGGCCTGCGCCGCCGAGCTGGTCTTCCGCTTCTACGGCGCGGCCTGAGCGGCGAGGGCGAGCCCGTGCCCTCGCTCGAGTACAACTTCGACGGGCTGGTCGGCCCCACCCACAACTACGCCGGCCTCTCGCACGGCAACGTCGCCTCGCTGGCCAACGCGGGCCAGCCGGCCAATCCGCGCGGCGCCGCGCTGCAGGGCCTGGGGAAGATGCGCTTCGTGGCCTCGCTCGGCGTGGGCCAGGCGGTGCTGCCGCCGCACGAGCGACCGTCGCTGCGGACGCTGCGGCGGCTCGGGTTTCGCGGCTCCGACGAGGAGGTGCTGGCGCAGGCGGCCGCCGACCCGGAGCTCAAGGATCAGCTCCTGCGCATCAGCTCCAGCGCGGCGGCCATGTGGACGGCGAACGCGGCCACCTGCGTGCCGTCGGCGGATGCGCGCGACCGCCGCCTGCACATCGTCCCGGCGAACCTCACCGCCATGTTCCACCGGGCGCTGGAGGCGGCCACCACCACCCGCGTCATGCGCGCCATCTTCGCCGATCCCTCCCGCTTCGAGGTGCACGACCCCCTGCCCGGGGGAGCGCACTTCGCGGACGAGGGGGCCGCCAACCACACCCGCCTCTTCACCGGCGCGGCAGTGCACCTCTTCGCCTGGGGGCGGCGCGCCTTCGGAGGTCCTGCGCCGGGCGGCGAGCCGTCGCGCTTCCCCGCGCGCCAGACGCTGGAGGCCTCGCAGGCGCTGGCGCGCCTCTGCCAGGTGGACGCCGCGCGCGCGCTCTTTCCCCAGCAGGACCCCTCCGGCATCGACGCCGGCGCGTTCCACAGCGACGTGCTGGTGGTCGGCAACGGCAACGTGCTGCTGCTGCACGAGCGCGCGTTCGTGGGCCACGAGCCGCTGATCGCGAAGCTGCGCGGGCTTCTCGGCGAGACCTTCGCCGTCCATCTCGCCACCGAGCGCGAGCTGCCCATCGCCTCGGCGGTCGCCGCCTACCCCTTCAACTCGCAGCTGCTCGCGCTTCCCGACGGGAGCATGGCGCTGGTTGCGCCGCAGGAGTCGCGCGAGGACCGCTTCGCCCGCGACTTCCTCGCCCGCGTGACGGCGTCGGGCGGGCCGGTGAAGCGCGTGCACTTCCTCGACCTCCGGCAGTCGATGCAGAACGGCGGCGGGCCGGCTTGCCTGCGCCAGCGCATCGTGCTCACCGACGACGAGCGCGCTGCGGTGGAGGCGCGGGTGTTCTGGGACGACGCGCTCGGCGCCGAGCTGGAGAGCTGGGTGCGGAGGCACTATCGCGACCGGCTGACCGGCGCGGAGCTGGCCGACCCGGCGTTCGCCCGCGAGACGATGGCGGCTCTCGACGAGCTGACGCGGATCCTCCGGCTGGGCAGCGTCTACGATTTTCAGCGCTGAGGGGGGGGCGGCGCTTCCTTGCGCACCAGCTTGCCCTGCGGGTCGACCAGGTACTCCGCGTCGTCGTACGCCAGCGCGAAGAGCCCGTCCTCGCGCAGGGTGATGGAGCGCGGGGCCTTGCGCGCGATCAGCGAGGCGGCGTCGTTGGCGATGGTCAGCGTGGTGCTGGGCGCCTCCGCTTC
The DNA here is from genome assembly GCA_036518615.1 of Myxococcales bacterium. Classification (GTDB taxonomy): domain Bacteria; phylum Myxococcota; class Myxococcia; order Myxococcales; family 40CM-4-68-19; genus 40CM-4-68-19. Next base: position 4,484 of record DATDMU010000268.1, on the reverse strand, counting down.
CTTCTCGCCCTCCGGCGCGGGCACGGGCGCATTGTCCACCGCGGCCGGCGGCTCTTTCGGCTTCTGCTCCTGCGTGCTCCGGTCCGCCTGGGAAAGCTGCGCGCGGATCTTCGCCGCGTCGTCGGCCGGCAGCCGGTCCAGCTCGCGGGTCAGCTCGGGATTGTGGGAGACGACGCGAGCCGCCGGGGAGATGAAGGGCCTGGGAATGGGCAGCGGAGCCGGCTGGAGACGCAGCCCTCTCTGCACCGGCATGCGCGCGAGGCGATCCTCGCTCGCCTGGGCCTTGCGCAGCGCCTCGAAGCCCGGGCGCAGATCGCCGATGGTCAAGCCGCCCTTCGCTTCGGCGAGCGCGCCGGCCAGCTCGTCCGCGGCGCCCAGGGCATCGGCGCGCAGCCGCCCGCCGCGCTCGAATTGCTGCAGGAGCCGCGGATCGTTGTCGTCGCGCATCAGCTCGGCGGTGGTGTCGCGGATCCACGTCCCGCGGTCGGCCGCCTGCAAGAGCCGCTTCAGCTCGGCGCGGCCGCGGCCCACCGCCGCGTAGTCGCTGTTGCGGATGGCGTCCAGCTGCTCCGCCGTGGGGCGCCGCGCCAGCGCATCCTGCGTCCAGCGTTCCTGCTGCGAAAGCGCGCGGTAGACGCGATCGTCGCGCTGCACGGCCGGACTGCCCGCGATGCAGCCGGCAGAGAGGAGCAGGGCGAGGAGGATTCGGCGCATGCGCAACTCCTTGTGCGGGCGCGGAGGCCGGCGCGTCAAGAGACCACCATCTCCGACGCGCACGGGTCGCCTTCGGCCACGCCCCACTGTAGAACGGACGGCGGAGGAAGGAATTCAATGCACCTGCTCGCTCTCCAGTCCGCGGCGCTCCTGCTGGCCACTCCGGCGCAGGATCTGCAAGCGGCCTTGCGCCACCTCGACTCGGTGGCGGCCGCCTGGGCGCCCGCTCCGTCGCGCGACCTGACCCGCGTCGCCTTCCTCACGACGCTCTTCGGCACCCGCCAGGCCGCGAGCATGGCCATGGAGGGCAGCTACCCGACGCAGCTCACCGACGAGCCCGGCGGGGTCGGGGGCATCGCCTGGGTTCCCCCGGATGCGCAGTGGCTCATCGCCACCGTCTCGCGCGAGGGCCATGACCGCCTGCTCCTGATCGGCGAGGACGGCGCGGCGCCGGTGCCCATCGATCCTGCCGCGGGCGACCAGCGGCTGGGCGGATTTTCCCGCGACGGCAAGCGGCTCTTCTACGCGGTGGTGGACGGCGGAAAGGTCTCGCTGCGCATCTTCGGCTTCGAGACGCGCAAGAGCGTCGAGGTGGCGCCGCCTCCGCCTGCGGCGGGCGTCAAGCCGCCCAGGGATTCCCTGCCCCTCGACGAGGCGCTCTCCGGCCTTGTCGAGCTGGGACCTCCCTCGCCCGATGCGCGCACGCTCCTCGCCCGCGTGAAGCGCTCCGGCGGGGAGGCCATCGTCCTCCTCGACCTGGCGGCGGCGCGGGGGAGCGTCCTCGTGGCGCCCCAGGGAAAGGGGCGCTTTCGCGACCCGCGCTTCTCGGCGGACGGCCGCACCGTGTACGTGCTCACCGACGCGGGCCGCGCGACCTTCGGCGTGGACCAGGTCGCGGTGCAGGGGCACGAGCGCAAGACGGTGTTCGCCCCGGCGCAGGACGTGGAGGCGTTCGCGGTGACCGAGGACGGGCACCGGCTGGCCGTCGCGACCCTGGCGAACGGCATGAACGTCTTCTCCCTGCTCGATCTCCCTTCGCTGCGCCCGCAGCCGCTGGCCGCGCCTCCCGCGGGCTCGCTCGCGGAGGGAGGGCTGGTCTGGGATCGCACCGGCGAGCGGCTCCTCTTCGGCTGGCGGCAGCCGGACGACACCACCGACATCTGGGAGCTGCGCTCGGGATACGGCACGCCGCGGCGGCTGACCCGCAGCCCTCGGCCGGGGCTGCCTCATGACGCGATTCCGCGGCCGGCGCTGGTGCACGTGGGCGATCGGACCGGCTGGCTCTGGCGGCCCGCGGGGGCCGCGAAGCCTCGGGTGGCGGTGCTCGTGCAGCAGGACGAGACGCGTCCCGTCTTCGACAAGCGCATCGCCGCCCTGAACTTCGCCGGACTCGCCGTCCTCTCGGTGAGCGGCAGCGGAGCGCAGAAGGCCGCGCTCGCCTGGCTCGCGTCGGCGCCCGACCTCGACGCGCACGGCCCGGTCCTGCTCGACCCCGACGACCTCCCCCTCCAGGAAGCGGCGAAATGGAGCGCAGTCGTGAAGAGCGGCGCCGCGCTGGACCCGGATCATCCGGATCTCAAGGCGCTGGTGAAATCCGCCACGCGCAGCGGGACCGGCTTGTGAGGGCCAGAACCGCAAACCAAACCCAAACGCAAACCCGAACCGAAGCGGCCCTACATCTCCCTCGCCATCTCCCCCGCCGCGTTGCGCAGCAGGAACGCCGCCGGCGCGCTCGGCGCTCCCTTCGCCACCAGCAACACCACGTAATACCCTTCCGGTAGCGACCTGCAGAGCAGCGTCCCCTCCTCGCACCAGAGCCGCAGCTCGACGATGCCCCCCGCGCCGCACTCGCGAGAGTTTGCCTGCAGATCCAGCCACACTGCCGCGAGCTGCGCCCCGAACACCTTCATGTCGTATTCCGAGAGCGCGCGGTCGCGGACCACCAGTTCCACCGACTCGCCTTCCTGGTCGCAGAAGATGGCGCCCCTGGCGCCCCGCGCCCGCTCGACCAGCGTTGTCAGCGCGCGCCGGAAGGGCACGGTCCCGCTTGTACCTGCACGTTCCGAGTGGTAGCAAGCGGCGGTTCTCACCGGAAAGAGAGGAAGTTTGGACAAGCGCGCGGCGGTCGTGCTCGGCGTCATCTTCGGCGGCCTCTTCCTGGTCCTCTTCGGCTTCATGCTGCTCGCGTACGCGGCGGTGAAGGGCGGGACGGCGTCGTACAGCCTGGACACGGAGACCACCGTGGGCGCGCGCATCGGCATCGTCGAGGCGAAGGGAACCATCGGCGACACGCAGGCGGGGGTGGATGCCGACCGCGTCGTCAAGCTCCTGCGCAAGTACGAGAAGGACGACGACATCCAGGCGGTGGTGCTGCGGGTGGATTCCCCGGGCGGCGCGGTCGCGCCCTCGCAGGAGATCCACGACGCGATCAAGCGCATCAAGGCGAAGAAGCGGGTGGTCGTCTCCATGGGCGGGCTGGCCGCCTCCGGCGGCTATTACATCAGCGCGCCGGCCGACCGCATCTACGCCGAGCCCGGCACGCTCACCGGCTCCATCGGCGTCATCTTCATGCACTTCAACGTGCGCGGCCTGTTGGAGATGGCCAAGGTCGAAGAGACCACGCTCAAGACCGGCAAGTACAAGGACACGCTCTCGCCCTTCCGCCCCATCCAGGAGACCGACCGCGAGGAGATCCAGGGCATCTCCGACGACGTCTACGGGCAGTTCGTCCAGGCCGTCGCCGAGGGCCGCAAGCTGCCCGAGCCGCGGGTGCGCGAGATCGCCGAGGGCCGCATCTACACGGGGCGCAAGGCGAAGGAGCTGAAGCTGGTGGACGAGCTGGGCGGCCTCGACGACGCGCTCCAGTCGGCGTGGTCCCTGGCCGGGCAGTCGGGCGAGCCGCGCGTGCAGTACCCGCCCAAGGACCGCGAGTTCTCCCTGCGCGATCTCTTGCGCGGCGCCTTCCAGGGCGCGTTCCAGGGGGCGGCGGAAGGGGTGCGCTCGGGCGTCCAGGGCGAAGGCGGCGTGATGTTCCTCGCGCCCGCGCTGGTGAAGTGATGGATCAGCTCTGGGCCCCCTGGCGGATGGAGCTGATCGAGAAGGGCGCAGCGAAGACCGGCTGCATCTTCTGCGACCTTCCCCGCGGGCGCGACGACCGCGAGAACCTGATCCTCGGACGCACCGAGCACACCTTCGCCATCCTCAACCGGTTTCCCTACAACAACGGGCACCTGATGGTGGTGCCGCGGTCGCACATCTCCGATCTGCTCGCGCTTCCCCCGGCGGAGCACGCCGAGCTCGCCGAGATGGTGCGGGTGGCCGTGGGCCTGGTCGGCCGGGCCTACGCGGCGCAGGGCTACAACCTCGGCATGAACCTCGGGCGCGCGGCGGGCGCCGGCATCGCCGACCACCTGCACTGGCACGTGGTGCCGCGCTGGATCGGCGACACCAACTTCATGCCGGCGCTGGGCGACACGAAGGTGATGATCGAGCACCTCTACGCGAGCTGGGACCGCCTGCGGCCGCTCTTCGACTCGGCCTTCAGCAAGGTCGCCCAATGGTGAAGGCGCGCGTCGCGGAGCTACTGCGGGGAGCGCTGCAGCGCTGCGTGCAGGACGGCCTCTTGCCTCCGGGCGACCATCCCGTCCAGCTCGACGAGCCACGGCAGGCGGCGCACGGCGACTTCTCCTGCAACGCCGCCATGGTGTTCGCGAAGGAGCATGCCGCCGCGACGGGAGCGAAGAAGCCCAATCCGCGCGCGCTCGCCCAGG
>DATDMU010000267.1:0-4685 GCA_036518615.1 Myxococcales bacterium | reverse complement strand
CGGCGCTTTGCGACTTCGCGGCGGCGAGGCATGTCTTGAAGTTCCTTCTCAGCTCGGGCGCTTCGCGCCGTACTTGGAGCGGCCCTGCTTGCGGCCGGCGACGCCCACGCTGTCGAGGGTGCCGCGGATGATGTGGTAGCGGACGCCCGGCAGGTCCTTGACGCGGCCGCCGCGGATCATGACCACCGAGTGCTCCTGGAGGTTGTGGCCGACCCCGGGGATGTAGCTGGTCACTTCCATCCCGTTGGTGAGGCGCACGCGGGCCACCTTGCGCAGCGCCGAGTTGGGCTTCTTCGGGGTGGTGGTGTAGACGCGCGTGCACACGCCGCGCTTCTGCGGGCAGCGGGTCATCGCCGGGGCCTTGCCCTTGTAGACGACCTTGTCGCGGCCCTTGCGGATCAACTGGCTGATCGTCGGCATCCGTGCCTTTCAACAGGACCGCCGCCAAGGAGAGCCGGCGGCGGCAACAAAAACGGTGACTTGTCTCGCGGCCACACGTATCCGGCCGAAAAGAGGCGCGCATCATACTGACCGTTCTCTTGCTGTCAAGCGGGACTGTCGGCATTCTGGCGCCCGCATGCTCGCCTGCGCCACGACCAGGACGAAGAGGTGAGCGCTCCCCGCAGGATGACCCTGCTCGACTGCGTCGGGCTCGGCATCAACGGCATCATCGGCACCGGGATCTTCCTCCTTCCCGCGCGGGTATTCGCCGCCGCGGGAGGGTTTTCCTGGGCCGCCTGGCTCGCCATCGGCGCCGTCTGCCTCCTGGTGGGCCTCTGCTTCTGCGAGGCGGCCGGCCGCGCCGACCGCAACGGCGGACCCTACCTGTACGCGCGCGACGCCTTCGGCCGCTGGGTGGGAGTGGGCGTGGGCTGGATGGCGCTCGCCGCCAACATCTTCGCCTACGGCGCCGTCGCCCGCGGATTCGGGCGCAACCTCTCCTTCCTCGTTCCCACCTTGAATCGCGCCGGGCCGCAGACCGCGCTGGCGGTGGCCGTCATCGGCGGGCTCGCGGCGCTCAACTACCGCGGCATCAAGCCCGGCGCGCTGACCAGCGACTTCTTCAGCGGCGCGAAGCTCGTGCCCATCTTGCTCTTCGTCGGCGCGGGGCTCTTCTTCATCGACTGGCACCGGCTCGACGTGCCGCCCCCCGCCGGCGCCAGCCACCTGGAGGCGCTCAAGGTGGGCGGGTTCGCGGCCCTCTTCGCCTGCACCGGGTTCGAGTACGTGCCGGTGGCCGCCGGCGAGACGGACAACCCGCGCCGCAACGTGCCCCTGGCGCTCTTCTTCGCGCTCTTCGGCGCCATCGTGCTCTACGTGCTGGTCCAGCTCGTCTTCATGGGCACGCACCCCAATCCCGCCCTGGCGGACAAGCCGCTGGCGGAAGCGGCGAGCGCCTTCGCCGGTCCCTGGGCGGGCCGCTTCGTCGCGGTGGGCTCGGTCATCTCCAGCTTCGGCTACCTGACCGCCGTCGCGGTGGTGACACCGCGCTACCTGTCGGCCCTGAGCGAGAACGGGGAGCTGCCGCTGGTGCTCGCGCGCAGGCACCCGCGCTTCGGCACGCCGTCCGTCTCCATCCTCTGTACCGCGCTCATCTGCGCCGGCATGGCGGTGTGGGTGGACTTCGATCGCGGCGCGGATCTGAACAACGCGGCCGTGTTCGCCCAGTACGTGCCCACCTGCATCGCGGTGCTGGTGCTGCGCAGAAAGCGCGGTCCCAGCACCTTCCTCTTGCCCTTCGGGCCGCTGGTTCCGCTCCTCGCGACGTGCGGTTGCCTGCTCTTCCTCAACGGCATCCAGGCCCGCGATGCCGTCTTCTCCGGCTGCACGCTGGCGCTCGGCCTCGCGCTGCACGCCGCCTATCGCGTCTATGCCGCAAGGCGCGGCGCGCTCGGAGCCGGGTAGTTGGGCCTCGTCCTCGCTCTGCTGCTCTGCGCCGCGCCGGAGGCGAACCTGTCGCTCCTGCGGCCCGCGAGCGGCAGCGACGGCCTCCTCGGCGTGGAAGGAGCGCGCCCGCCGCGATCGCCGGACGATCCGCTCGAGCTGCAGCTCGGCTTCGACGCCGGCTACAAGCCGGTGCGGCTGGGACCTGCGGGGCGCGTCGAATCGCGGCTCGGCGGTTGGGCGCAGCTTGCGGCGCGGCTCAACGAGGAGCTGTCGATCTTCGCGCAGCTTCCGGTCACGCTCCGCCAGACCGGCGACGTGTCTGCCCTCGGCATCGTGCAGCCGGCGTTCGGTTTCACGGTGGGCGACATCCGCGCCGGGGCGCGGCACGGCCTCTTGCGCGGTCCGCTGGATGTGGCGGCGCAGCTCTCGCTCGAGCTCGCGACCGGCGCGGCGGGGTCGCTCACCAACGAGCCGCGCATCGGAGTGGAGGCGCTCCTGTCGGCCGCGCAGCGGCGCGGTCCGTGGGAGCTGATCGGCAACGCGCTCTTCGACTTCCGCGCGCCCAGCGAGGTGGGGCCGGTGAAGCTGGGAAGTGCGCTCGGGCTGCGAGGCGGCGCGGCGTACTGGTTCTCGCCGCGCGCGCGCGCCTATGGGGAGATCGAGGCGCGCTCCTCCTTCCGCTCCTTCTCGCAGCGCTCGATACCCGCCGAATGGCGCGCAGGCGGGACGGTCTGCGCCACGCCGGTCTTCGCGCTGGACCTCGCCGGCGGAACGCGCCTCGACGACGGCCTCGGCGCGCCGTCGCTGCGCGGGGTGGTGGCGGTGCGCTACTCGCCTCAGTTCTGCCGCCCGCCCAGGGAGGCGCAGGGCCCCGAGCCCGGCCTCGCCGAGCTGATGGCCCGCATCGCCGAGGAGAAAGCGGCGCGGGAGAAGGCGGAGAAGGCGGCGGCGCTGCCCTCGCTGCTGGGGGACTCGGAGCTGGACGCGCGCGAGAGCGTGCTGCGCGCCGAGGCGCTCGATCTGCTCGATGCCTCCGAGGCGGCCGCCCTCGCCCGCGCCGGCGCGTTCGCCGAGGAGGACCGCAGGGACTCGGACGGAGACGGCGTCCCCGACCGCCTGGACAACTGCCCGCAGCAGAAGGGCCCGGCCTCGAACCACGGCTGCCCCGCGTCGGACAAGCAGGTGGTGGCGCTGCACGACGACCGGATCGAGATCCTCGACAGGGTCTACTTCGCGCCGGGCACCACCCGCATCCAGCCGCGGTCCACCCGCCTGTTGAACCAGGTGGCGAACGTGCTCAAGAACCACCCCGAGCTCCTCAAGCTGGAGGTGGAGGGCCACACCGACGACCGCGGGTCCGCGGCGCTGAACACGCGGCTCTCCCTGGAGCGCGCCAAGGCGGTGGTCCGCGCGCTCATGCGCCGCGGCGTCTCCCCCACCCGCCTCGTCGCCAGGGGCGCCGGCCCCTCGCGGCCGGTGGCGGACAACAGGACCACCGCGGGCCGCGAGAAGAACCGCAGGGTGGAGTTCCGGGTGATCGAGCGCAAGCCCACCGGCGCGACCACGCCGGTCCTGCAGTAACGGGCGACGAAACGAAAACGACAACGGCCGTACCGGCCCGTTGTCGTCGTCGAACCCCCCGCAAGCTGCGCCGGGCTACTGGTCCTCGTGCCCGTCGTGATCGTCGTCCTTGAACGCCTTGAACGACTTCTGGATGTTGTTCTCGATCTGCGACCGGTTCGCCTCGTCGCGCGGGTCCAGCCGCGCGCCGCTGGAGGTGAACCACGAGCCCGCGTCAACGTTCAAGGTCAGGTTGCTGCCGGCCGCCAGGACGAGGTTCCCTTCGAACTTCTGCTCGGCGGTGACGGCCGACTTGAAGGTGAAGGCCGCGCCGTCGATGGTGCCGTCCACGATGATGGAGGACTGGGCGTCGGCCATGTCCTTGATGTCCGCGTTCGCGGCGGTCTCTCCGCTCTGCGGCTTGTGCACCTCGAACTCGATCTCGCTGTAGGTGCCGGGCGTGAACGAGGCGTCGAGCACCTTGCCCACGCTGCCGTCGAGCGTCGCGCCCGAGAGATCGAGCAGGTACGGGCCGCTCGCCACTTCGTCCATCTCGGCGGTGCCCGCCTTCTCCATCTCGACCTTGCGGATCAGGACGCGCACGCGGCTCAGGTTGATGCCGGTGCCGGCGGTGAGCGCCTGGGCCGTGGTGGGCGCCTGCGCGGCCGTGGTCGCCGGCGCCCCTGCGCGGACGCTCAGCGACAGATTGGAGCCACCGCAGCCCGCGACCATCCCGACCAGAACCGTTGCAATGATTGTCCTCATGATTTGTACCTCCCGGTAATGGTTGACCCCGGACCGCGCGCCGAGGGCACAAAAAAATGCAGCGGTTTCAGTGGGTTCCTCTGCGCTGCACGCTCACCTCATCCCACCGCGCATCAGCCCGCTGAGCAGCGCATATGCCCGCCCCGCGAGCTCCCGCCCGCGCGAAGCCGGCGCGCGCGCGCCTCCAAAACGAAAACGACAACGTCCTTGAAGGCCCGTTGTCGTTTCGTTGTGGTTGAGGTTGTCGTTGTCGAAAAGGAGCCCGCTACTCTTCGGCTCCCATCGCCACCGGCGCTTCCGACCCGCTCGCGATGGCCAGCGCCTCTTCCGCCGCTTCCACCTCGTCCACCGGCGTCTCCACCTCGATGTCGAGGTGCTTGTACGCGGTGAGCCCGGTCCCGGCGGGGATGAGCCGGCCCATGATGACGTTCTCCTTGAGCCCGCGCAGGTAGTCCACGCGCCCGGAGATGGCC
>DATDMU010000266.1:0-2740 GCA_036518615.1 Myxococcales bacterium | reverse complement strand
CCGCGCCCGCGGCGGCCAGCGACTTCGAGAACCTCCCTTGTTTCTTCCGCTCCATCTTCGCTTCTCCTTTCGCGATTTGGCCGGCCCGGCGATCCACCCGTTTGCGAATCCCAAACCCGGCAACGCGTGAGTTATGCGTCCATTTACCGATCGACAAGTGCGAATCGCACGACGCGAAGCAGAGCCGCGTGCACCTCTCGCGCGGCAGCGCACGCGGGGCCCGGGTCCCAGTCGTCAGAACCTCGTCTGGCTGCCCTGACGGCGACCCTCCCCGGCCGATCTGCAAGCGCGAAAAAGGGCACGCGGCTGCGAGGGTATTCCCCCGCGCCGCGGCCCTTTTCGATAATGTTCTGTAATGCTGGATTTTGCGATCAGTGGTGCGTCGCGCTCTGCACCGCGGTGGCGGAGGCGGCCTGCGGCTGCTGGGAAAGCACGGAGAGCTGCAGCGCGGTGGCGAGGTTGACGTCGCTGTTCGAGCCGACGTTGAGGGTCAGGTTCACGTCCTGGATGGTGAAATTGACCTGCGTGCCGATGTTGGTGACGCTCGGCGTCTGGGTCCGCATCCACGGCGGTCCATGGCCGGCGGCGAGCACGAATGCGGGCGGCCCCATGCCGCCGGTCACGTCGTCGAGCTGTGCGTCGCTGAGCCGCTCCGGCGGGCTGCCGGCCGCAAAGGCGCGAGCGGGGAGGACCGCCACGCCGAACGCCACTGCCGTCGCCCCGAGGAGTTTCATCGTGTTGTGCATCATGATTTGCTTCCCTTGTATGCGCGTCTTCCGCCGGCGTGCGCGTGCGCCGCGATCGGACCACCCGGTCGCGACGCATCGCGTATTCAATGCAGGCCTTCGCCGGCGGAAACAAAGGGAGCAACCTGTGCGCGATAGGTTCTATCGACAAGGGCAACACCGTCGCTGACCAGGCAAAGCACCGCGCCGCTCGCGGCGCGGAATCGCCAGGCAACCACCCGGTCCGCTTCGGGCGCCCGCGTCTGAACGAGGTGCACATCCGCGCGAGGCGGTTCTCGCTCTGGGCCGTCGGGTCCGTGGGAGCCAGATGAAACGCAAGCACGGAGGGAATTCTCCACCCCGACGGGAATTCGTCCTGCCCTGTGGTTGGCTCGCCGTCCGCATGGTGTCCGCGGCTTCGGCCCTCGGAGCCATCGCCCCCGTGCGGGGCGGAACGCCCTGCCCGCTCGCCAATCGTGCGCGCAGCGGGCGGAATGCCGCGGCGATCAGCATTCATTGCGGCGGATATCCGCATTCAATTCGTTTGCGGATTTCCGCCGGGATATTGCCCGCACCTTGCAGGTGCGCGACCCGATCGCCGTGCCTGCCTGACGATTCCGCGCCGCGAGCGGCGCGGTGCAGTGGCGGCGGGTGGACTCGAACCACCTACCTGCGGATTATGAGACCGCCGCTCTAGCCGGATGAGCTACGCCGCCGAAAGGGCGCGGAATCTAGCCGCCCGCGGCGGCGCGGTCAAGATGCGGGGGCCGGCGCTTCGTCGTCCGCCGGTGCCGCGCCGAGCAGCCCCTTGAGCGAGACGTGGCCCGCGAGCAGGAAGATCGTCCCCAGCCCCACCTGCACCGCGAACTGCAGGAGCCAGATGGTGTTGGCGAAGGCGGCGCCGTGCGCGGAAAAGCCGTCGGCCGCGAAGAGCGACAGCCCCGCCTGGGTGAAGAACTGGAGCGTGCCCACCATCCCCGGACCGGCAGGCACCATGACCCCGACCACCTGGATGGTCAGGATCACCGCCAGCATCAGGGGCGTCAGCCCGTTGAATCCGAACGCCGGCGCAAGCAGGCCCATGCCCCACGCGTAGAGCGCCCAGTAGAGCGCCGTGAGGATGAAGAACCCGAGCAGCCCCCAACCCGAACCCAGGTGGACCGCGCCGATGAAGGCGTCGAGCATGCCCGAGGCCCGCAGCGCGATCCGCGGCGAGAGCGGCCGCAGCATCCGGTCGGCGAGCCGCAGCGCCTGCTCGCGGAAGAGCACCGCAAGCACCAGCGCGATGCAGAGCGCGAAGAAGCCCAGCGCCACCAGCACCGACGCGCTGCGGGCAAAGTCCACGTAGGTGCCGGAGGCGGAGCGGCCCAGCCAGCGGAGCGCGACGATGCCGAGCAGCCCGATGGCGATGCCGTCGACGATGCGCTCCACCACGATGGAGGCGAGCGCGCCGCTGCGCCGCAGCGGCTTGCCCCCTCCCGGCGGAGGGCGGGCGATGAGCAGCGGCCGGGCAAATTCGCCCAGGCGCAGCGGCAAGAGCATCAGGAGCATCCACCCCACCGCGCTGGCGGAGTTGAGCCGCTTGAAGGACACCTCGCCGAGCGGCTTGAGCAGGATGCCCCAGCGGACGGTGCGGACCACATGTACGACGAGGAGCACTCCGACGTAGGCCGCAATCCGCTTCGGATCCGCCGCCTTCATCTGGCGGAGCACCGTTCCGACGGTGCCGCCCTTGTCGAGCGAGAGATGCAGCGAGTACCAGATACAGAAGCCGCTGACCGCGAGGGATGCAGCGGTCTGGATGACGAGCTTCTGGCGACGCATCGGGGCGCCTCGCGTAGCACGCCCGCGCCCCGCAGGTCTACTGCGGCTCTTCTTCCTGGCTCTCTTCGCGCGGGCCGTCCGGCACCGGCTCGCCCGGCACCCGGTAGCTGCCGGTGAACCATCTCGAGAGGTCGACTGCCCGGCAGCGCGGCGAGCAGAACGGGAACGCCTCGTTCTCCTCCCGCGGCTTG
>DATDMU010000265.1:0-23242 GCA_036518615.1 Myxococcales bacterium | reverse complement strand
GCTGAAGGCGCTGAACTCGTCCACGCAGTGGTAGACCACCAGCGACTCGCCCAGCGTGCCGGAGACCGGCGCCGAGCTGGGCAGGAAGCTCCAGGAGATGACGTCGCGGAAGCCGAGCTGCTGCACGGCGCGCTGGATCTGGGTGCGCAGGAGCGCCCCGTTGGCGGCGCGCACCATCTCGCTGCCGTAGAAGGGAATGGCGAGCGGCGTCATCACCCAGATGTTCGGGTGCCTTTCCTGGATTCCCTGCATGGCACCGGAGAGCTTCTTGAAGACGCGCTTCGCGTCGCGGGCGGTGGCGGTGGGCCGCCGGTTGCCGATGCTGTTCACCCAGAGCACGCGGTTCTCGCGCGCGAGGATCTTCATCGCGTGCATCTTGGACAGCGGGTCGCCGTCCCAGTCGTTGGAGAAGCAGACGATGTCCCTGCCGCGAAGCGCTCCCATTCCCGTTCCTGCCTTTCGTGTCCTGGTCGTGGTCGTGGTGATCTGTTGCACCCGCTCGGTGGCGGCGCGCACCTCGAACCGCTTGCGCCACAGCTCCAGCAGCCACAGCGCGTACAGCTCTTCCTTGCGGTCGCTCCTGCCGGCCAGGTGGTCGTCGAGCAGCCGGCGCACCGCCTTCTCCCCGAAGCGGGTGCGCGAAAGCGAGTCCTGCGCGAGCAGCGCCTCGCGCACGGGTCCGTGGAGCTGCCTGCGGAACCAGTTGGTCACCGGCACGGTGAAGCCGCGCTTGCCCGGCGCGGTGCACTCCGCGGGCAGGCGGTGGCGCGCCGCCTCGCGCAGGAGCCACTTGCCGCTCTTGCCCCGCAGCTTCACGTGCGCGGGAAGCCCCGCCGCCCATTCGATCAGCCGGTGATCGAGGAAGGGCACGCGCAGCTCCTGCGAGGCGGCCATGGTCATCTTGTCGGCCTTGACCAGCAGATCGTCGGGCAGCCAGACGCGCCGATCCAGCTCGAGCATGCGCTCCAGCGGCGGCAGCCCCTCCAGCTCCGCCCACTCCTGCGCGAGCCGCTGCACCAGCCGCTCCGAGGCGCGCGCGGCGGAGCGGCCGGTGAGGCGCGCCTTCTCGTCGTCGGTGAAGGCCACCGAGACGCCGCGGTAGCGCTGCTCGAGCGGCAGCGTGGCCCAGCGCAGGTACTTGCGAAGCTTGGGATCCCATGCGAACGGCAGCGCCGCCGCCGCCAGCGGAGACGCCGCGCGCAGCTTCTCCATCCAGAGCATGGTGCGGTAGATGGGATAGCCGGCGAGCACCTCGTCCGCGCCTTCGCCGGAGAGCACCACCACCACTTCCTCGCGCGCGCGCCTGCTCAGGTAGTAGAGCGGGACGCAGGCGGCGTCGGCCACCGGCTCGTCCATGTGCCAGACCAGGTCCGGCAGGAAGGCGTGGAAGTCCTCCGCGGTGACCAGCACCTCGCGGTGCTCGGTGCCGAGGGCCTGCGCGACCCTGCGCGCCTGGTCCAGCTCCGAGCTGCCGTCGTCGGCGCGGTAGCCGACCGAGAACGACTTCACCCCGCCCTCGCCGCGCTCGCGGCGCAGGTCGATCATCTGCGCGGCGATGCAGCTCGAGTCGAGGCCGCCGGAGAGGAACACGCCCACCGGCACGTCGGCCATCAGCCGCGCTTCCGTCGCGTCCTTGACCCGCTTCCACAGCTCGCGCGCCAGGTCCGCGTCGGAGCGCGGGTCGGTGCGGTCGGGGAACTCGCACTTCCAGTAGCGGCGGATGGACAGCTCGCCGTTCTCGTACGCGGCGCACGATCCGGGCGGCAGCTTCTGGATGCCCGCGAACATGGTCAGCGGCGCGGGCACGTAGCGCGCGCTCAGGTAGAGGTCGAGCGCCTCGTCGTCGATGCGGCGGGGAACGCCCTCGTCGCAGAGCAGCGACTTGATCTCGCTGCCGAAGAGCAGCCGCTCGCGCGAGAGGTGCCAGTAGACGGGCTTCTTGCCCATCCGGTCGCGGGCGAGGAAGAGCCGCTGCCGCCGCGCATCCCAGATGGCGAAGGCGAACATTCCCAGCAGCCGCTCGGGGAGCGCGTCGCCCCACTCCTCGTAGCCGTGCACCAGCACTTCGGTGTCGCAGCGGGAGCGGAAGGTGTGGCCCCTGGCGAGCAGCTCCTCGCGCAGTCCGAGGTAGTTGTAGATCTCGCCGTTGAAGGTGACGGTGACGGTGCCGTCCTCGTTGTGCATCGGCTGGGCGCCGTTCTCCGACAGATCGATGATGGAGAGGCGCCGGTGCCCGAGCGCCACGTGCCCCGCCACGAAGTGACCGCTGCCGTCGGGACCGCGGTGCGCGATGACGTCGGTCATCCGCCTGAGCAAGGCTCCGTCCGCCGGCCGTTCCCTGTCGCGGTTCACGAAACCGCTGATGCCGCACATGCTGCCTCCACGCCGTAGAGCGAAAGGATGGGTTGCAAGCCGCCTGCCGCAGGCGCGCCTTGCGCGCGCTCCTGCCGTTCCGCGATCCCGGAGGCCACCTGCACCAGCGCCTCCGCGAGGGGCGCCGAAAGGCCGGGCGGCACCAGGCGCACCTCCGGCGGCCGATGCCCGACCGCGGTGGCCACGACCCTGCAGCCGAGCGCCAGCGCCTCGCGCACGCTCACCGAATCTCCGTCGGCCAGCGTGGGGCGCACGAAGACGTCGCAGGCCGCCATCAAGGCCAGCGCCTGCGGCCGCTGCAGCTCGCCGAAGGGATGCACGCCCGCGGCCCGCACCGACTCGCTTTGGGGCCCGTAGAGCACGAGCGCCGCCTCGGGCAGGCGGGCGCGCACCTGCGCGAAGGCGTCGAGCAGGATGGTCGCGCCGTATTCCGGCCGCGGCGCGATCATCGCGCAGTAGAGCGGCCGCGCTCCGGCGCGGATCTCCTCGAGGCCTTCGGGCGGGGCCGACGGCTTCACGAACTCGCGCGAGAAGGCGGGAACCACGATGACGCCGTCCACGCCGCACCGGGCCAGCGCATCGCGGATGGGCTCGCTGACCGCGACGACGCGCGCGAACTGCAGCAGGACGGCGCGGGCCAGCGCGGCGCGCGAAGGCGCGTTCGAGAGCCACGCCGGCATGAGCCCGGAATGGAGCGTGATCAGCGCGCCTCCGGAGAGCCGGCCCGCCGCCGCGCACGCCTGCGCCAGCATCCACGAGCGCGGATTCGCGCCGCCGGTGTGCACGTGGATGCGGAAGCCGCGCGCGGCGTAGGCGCCGAGCAGCGCCGAGAACCGCGCCATCCCTCCCGCCGGGACCACGCCGTCGGCGGGAAGCTGGCCTTTGCCGATGTCGAGCACCTCACAGTGCGCGCCGCTCGCGCGCACTGCGTGGAAGAGCTCTTCCACATGTGTGGCCACGCCTCCATTGGGAGGCGGGAAATCCCCGACGAGGAGGACCTTGCTGCCCGATGCCGCGGTCATTGACGCGGGACCCGGTGCAAGGCTCAGGCCCGCGAGAAGCTGCGCTGCGCGGGAAGGTAGATGGCGGGGCGGGACTGCGCGGGAACCCGCGAGACCGCGGTGTAGCAGCGCGCCAGCTCCTGCGCGACCGCGCGCGGCGCCGCCAGCTCCAGCGCCGCCTCGCGGGCGCTCGCGCCCACCCGCCTGGCCAGCTCGGCGTCGTCCACCACCTGGGCCAGCCGCGCGGCCAGCGCCACCGGAGCGCGCGGCGGCACCAGCCATCCGGTGCGGCCCTCGCGGATCCAGGTCGGGTGCGAGCCGGTTGCGGTGGCGACGACGGGAGCGCCCACCGCCAATGCCTCGGGAAGCGGATCGGGCAGGCTGCCGGAGCGGGTCGGGCCCACCACCACCGCGGCGCGCGCGAACACCGACGGCAGGTGCTCGAGCGACATCCCGTGGACCACCACGCGGCCGCGCATGCCCGCGGCCTCCGCCTGCTCGCGCAACCACCGCGCCTCGATGCCCTCGCCGGCGATCAGGAGCTTCAGCCGCGGCCGGGTGCGCGCCACCGAGGCGAACGCCAGCAAGAGATCCTGGTGCCCGCGGTCGGGCCCGTCGCAGGGCGAGGCCGCCACCACCCAGCGGACCGAGGGGTCGAGCATGGGCGGGAGGTTCTTCGCGTCGTGAAGGTCGCTGCCCACGTCGGAGAGGCTGCGCAGGACGCAGGTGGTCGAGGCGCGCGCTCCCTGCGCGACCAGCGCCTCGCGCACCGCCGAGCCGCCGCAGAGCGTCCGCGCAGCGAGCTTCGAGGCGTGCGCCGAAAGCGGCCCCAGATCCTCGCGGCCCACCTGGACGATGAGCGGCACGTCGAGGACCTTCGCCACCAGGGCGGCCTTGAGGTGGTGCTTGCGGGCGTGCACGACGGCAGGCCCGAGGCGGTACAGGGCGCGCGCAAGCCCCACCAGGCTTTCGCCCTCCACCGCCTCCAGCGGGTACCCGTGCTCGCGCAGCGATTCCGCGACGCCGCGGTCCGGCACCCCCACGAACGCCACCTTGCGCACGTTCCGCATCGTCCGCCTCCCCCTCACGACTTCCGCCCCGTGCGGAGCGCCGAGTGTGAAGGTGAGCAGCGGAGCGCTCGGCGGCAAGGGCGCTCCTTGGTGGAGGGTTCAGGGAACGGGTTTAGGTTTGGGTTTAGGTTCAGGGAACGGAGTTCAGGGTTGAACAGCGGCCGCAGGTAATACCGGGACCCTCTGCCCTGAACCTGAACCCAAACCTAAACCTGACCCCTCAAACCGCCGCTCCCGCCGGCACGTGTCCGAGCAGGATCCGCCGGACGCGGGCCACCGGCGATCCCTCTCCCGGCACCATCGCGATCGCGATCAGATACACCACGCAATACGCGGCCCCTGCCGCGCACAGCGCAGCGAACGGCCGCGGCCCGTCCGACGCGACATGCGCGATGACCAGCGCCGGGACGCAGGCCACGAGCGATGCCGCGCCGATGACCGAGAGTTGCCGCCAGGGCAACAGCTCGCTCCAGCGCGCGCCCAGCTCCTCCCGCACGCGCTCCAGCATGACCAGGCGCATCGCCGACTCCGCCAGCGCGTGTCCGGCGATGGCGCCGATCATCCCGAAGAAGTGCAGGCCGAGGAGCACGGCGGGAACGGTGACCAGCAGGCGGACCACGAAGATGCGGAACATGTACCGGGTCTGTCCCATCGCCCGGAGCACGCCGTCCAGCGGCAGCGCCGCGAAGGGCGTGATGAGGATGGCCACCCGGAAGATGGGCACGCTGTCGTCGTAAAGGTGGGTGAAGAGCGCCGGCACGAAGAGCGAGGCCGCCGCCGCCATGCCCGCGCTGAAGGGAAAGAACACCGCCGCGAGGCGCAGGTTGGCATCGTGGAACAGGTGCAAGCGCTGCTCGCGCCCGCCCGGCTCCGCCAGCTTGACCTGGAGCACGTCGCTGATGGGCGAGTAGAGCAGGTTGACGATGGGCACCTGGAAGCAGCCCTGCGAGTAGATGGCGAAGGCGGCGGCATCGACGCTCCAGCCCACTGCCCATTGGTGGAAGGTGCGCTGGGGAATGTCCACCAGCACCGCCGCCCCGAAGGGCAGCGCGTAGGCGAGCTGCTCGCGCCAGAGCTTCCAGTCGATCTCCGGCCTGCCCCGCTGGAAGAAGAACCAGCACTGCAGGCAAAAGCGCACTGCGCCGTGCAGCACGTATGCCCAGAAGAACCCGCGCAGGCCCATGCCGAGGAGCAGCGGAACGACGCTCGCGCCCACCCGGAACGCGTCGGAGAGGAAGATCACCCACGCGGCGGCGCGGACGCGGTTCTCCGCGGTGAGCGTGATCTCCAGCGGCGCCGACGCGATCATGAAGAACGCGATCAGCGCCATCTGCAGCCCGTACTGCGCGATCTCGGGGTTCGCGAACTGCTTCGCCACCAGGAAGCGCGCCGCGTGCAGGCCGAGCGCGGTGAGGCCGCCCAGCGTGACCAGCGAGATCGCCGATTGCGTGAGCCAGGCCATCTTCCGGCCGTCCTGCCTGGGGATGAAGTAGTAGAGGCTCTGCGAGAGGCCCAGCTGCAGCATGAAGAAGGCGGTGGTGACCACCAGCCAGACCTGCTTGTAGGTGCCGAACTGCGCCTGCGGCAGCAGGCGGGTGAGGATGAGCGGGAGCGCGAAGCCCAGCACGGTGGCCCCGCCGCGCCCGAGCATCAGCGGCCCCGCCTGCCTGAGGATTCCCCCGCCGGACTTGGACATCTAGCCGTGCGCGGAGACGCCCTGCGCGCTCTCCGTCCTCGGGGCGGGGGACACGTTGGTGGGGCGCGCGCCCATCACCGGCTTCTGCAGCGCGAGCATCCCGAAGGTGTCCTCGAACTGGCAGGCGATGAGGGGTTTCGAGTAGAAGCCGAGCACGCCGGCGGACGACGCTTCCCAGAGCACCTTGCGCTTGAGCGCGTAGGGATCGATTCCGGGGGTGTTGGGCATGTCTTCGGTGGTCACCGCGCTCACGAATCCTTCCGCCTTGAGCGCCTGGGCGACGCCGGCGCTGTAGTAGCCGTTGCAGTAGGCGAAGTGCCGCACCGGCTTGCGCAGGCCCTTCTCCAGCGCCGCCTTGCACTGCGCGATCTCGCGGCGCGCCTCGTCGAGGGGCTGGTTGGTGAGCACGGTGTGCTCGGCGGTGTGCGCGCCGATGGTCACGCCCTGCGCATCCAGGTCGCGCAGCATCTCCCAGGTCATCGCCAGCTCGCCGTCGCTGGCCTTCTCGTGGGTGAGGCCCAACCGGTCCTCGAGCGCGTCGGCCAGCCGCAAGAGGCCGGGCGTGGGGTGGCGCGCGATCAGCCGCTCCAGCGCCACCTCGGGGCCGGCGATGCCCTCGAAGGCGTCCACCAGCCACCGCTCGCCCGGATTGCCCACGCCCACCGCCACCGGACCGATGCCCCGCTGCTTCATCTTCCGCAGCGCGGCGAAGAGCCGGTCGTGGCCGAGCCGGCGATCGGTGCCGACGAAGCTGGAAGGCACGTAGACCACCGCCGGCAGCCGCATGTCGCAGAGGATGGGAAAGGCGTGCTTGTAGACGTCGCGGTAGCCGTCGTCGAAGGTGATCACCGCCACGTCGCGCGCCGCCTTGCGCGAGCCGTCGAGCACCGCGAGCGCGTCGTCGAGCGGGACGATGTCGTGGCTCTGCTGCAGCACCTCCAGGTGCCGGCGGAAGGTGTCGTGCGCGATGTTGAGGGTGTAGAGGCTGCGCTCCATCTCCGCGCGGAAGTCGGCCACCACCCGGTGGTAGCTGAGGATGAGCACCCGGCGTCCGCCCACCGCGCGGCGCTGCACGGTGGAGAGCAGCTCGCGCGCGCCGGAGTAATGCAGGGCCAGCGCCGCGGCGCCTTTTCCGGCGCGGCGAGCAATCTGGATTGCCCGGTCCTTCAATCGCTCCATCTGCGCCCTCCCTCGGTGCACCGCGGCCACAATCTGTGCATCTGCAATGCTCACGGCCCCTGTAGGATTTTCAACGCCGCGGTGAGCCGGGATTCCCCTGCCCCAGGCGCGCGCAAGAGCCGCCGCGCCTTGCGCGCCGCATCGAGGACGCGCCGCGGCACGGCCGCCTTGGCCGTCTCCCTTGCGAAGACGGATGCGCCCAGCGCCGCGCGGGCAGCCCTCCCGCGAGCGCCGCGCCAGAGGCGCACCTGGATGGTCCAGCGCTCGCCCCGCGCCCATTCGCCCTTGTACCCTTCGTTGCCGCGCAGGAAGTCGAATTCCGCGAGGCCTTCCGCGAACGCGTCCTGCACGGTGCGGGCGAGCAGCACCAGCCCCACCGACTTCGAGGCCCAGTTCGGATCGTATCCCGATTGGTAATAATTGAACTTCGACCCATGCACGACGCCGTAGACGGACGCCACCGGCCGCCGCGCCGCGTAGAGCGTGTACATGCGCAGCATGCCGGCGCGGGAAAGCCTCTGCGCGGCGTCGCGGTGGAACGCTTCGTGGCGCGCGTCGCTGAGCCCGTCGGAGCCGCCTTCCACCGACCAGCGCGCGCGGTGGAGCCGGAGGAACTCTTCGGTGGCAGAGGCCGCCTCTTCCGGCCCCCTGGCGCAGCTCACCGAGACGCCGGGCTGGCGGAAGAGCCACTTCTCGCGCCTTCGCAGGTTCTCCCTGCGCGGCAGCTTCTCGACGTATTGCTCCCACGAGCCCTGCAGCGGGATGTGCGGGCAGACGTAGCGGAGGCGCCCGTCGCGCGCCACGCCCGCGGTCACCCGCCCCGGCGGGAACCGCTGCGCGAGTTGCATGGCGGTGTAGCCCTCCCTGAGGATGCCGTCGAGGTCGCAGAGGTCCCAGGGCAGCTCCTGCAGCTTCGCGAGGCAGCGCTCCAGCATCTCGCGCTCGCGACCCGGCTCGGCCAGCACGTCCAGGTAGTCGCAACCCGTCTCGCCGTCTCCCACGAAGGCGAGCCTGCGCACCTCGATGCCGCCCAGCCGCACCCGCTCGGTGAAGAGAGGCAGAAAGCCGACCAGCCGCCCGCCCTCCCGCACGCAGATGGAGGAGAGCTCGCGCCCTTCGCCAAAGTGCGCCCACCAGGGAAGGAGCCAGTCGGGGCCGAGGAACATGTTGCCGGCGCGGGCGCGCAGGTTCAGCGCGCGCCATTCGTCGGCGCCCGGCTCCCCCACGTCCACCGTGATCGGTTGGACCTCGATCACGCGCGCCTCGCTCACCGGAGCAGCTCCCGCACGCAGCTCGCCACGTGCTCCGCGTCCGCCGGCGAAAGGTCCTGGTGCACGGGCAGCTCCAGCACGCGCTCGCGCAGGCGGTCCACCTCCGGGAACGCGCCGGGCGGCACCGCCGGATGCCGCACGCGCCAGAAGTCCACCGTCTCCACGCCCCGCGCGAGCAGGCGCGCCATGGCCGAGGCCTTGTCGTCCACCGGCATGGGGTAGAAGAGCGGGCAGATGCCCGGCTTCAGCTCGCCGGTCACCGGCGGCGCCACGTCGCGCAGCATGGCGTAGAGCAGGAAGTAGTTGCGCCGCCGCCGCTCGACGATCCTGGGAAAGTCCTGGTTGCGCAGCACCAGGTGGCTGGCGGCGCTCATGCCCAGCTTCACGTCCATCGGGTTGAAGTGCTGCGTGCCGGTGGAGACGCGCTCCACCTGGGCGCGGTCCACCACCCAGCGGCCCGCGTCGCGGATGGCCTGCCGGGTGCGCCTCCCCACCTCGCCGGTGCGCAGCTCCAGATTGGAGAGCAGGCTGCCGATCAGGTGCGACGCGGTGGAGGCGAGCTTCGGGCGCACCGTCTCGGGAAGCCGCACCACGTCGCGAGCCAGCTCGCCGCGGACCAGCAGCGCGCCGCCGTTGGGAACCGGGATGGTCTTGTAGAGGCAGAAGATGGAGACGTCGCCGGACGATCCCAGCGGCTTCTCGCCGTCGCGGGAGAGCAGCGCCAGCGCGCAGTCCTCGATCACCGGCACGCCCAGCTCCCGGGCCACCTGCCGCGCAGCCTCCATGTCCTGGGGAAAGCCGGCGTAGTGGATGACGTAGAGCGCCGCTGCGCCCTTGCCCTTGGCGCGCGCGTCCTCGAAGTCGGCGCGCATCTGCCCGTCCACGCGGAAGAAGACCGGCTCCACCCCTGCGGCGAGCAGCGTCTCCAGCTCCACCCCGTGGTGATAGGCGGGCACCAGCACCCGCCGTCCGGCGAGGCCGAGGAGCTGCACGGCGTCCCAGACGGCGTTGCGGGCGAAGTAGCGGTAGCGCAGGCCGGGCTGGTCGAAGGGAAAGACCAGCGGCGCCGCTCCCGCCGGCCGCGGCAGGAGCATGTGCGGCCACGTCGTCTGCATGCAGGGAACCGTCCGCTTCGGCGTCGGCGCCTTCTCCCCCCTGCCCTCCGCCACACGCAGCCTCTGTGCGGTCTGATGCGTCATCTCGTCCCCCTCGCAAGGAAGGCGCGCGCGATGGGCCAGGCGGTGAAGCGCGCCGCGTGGACCAGCCTGCCGGCCCGTGTGGGGCGGAAGATGGTCAGCCACAGGTGCGTCCTCAAGCGGCTCTCCCAGTCCAGCTTCCACTCCATGCAGGGGCCGAGGAAATCGAACTCGGCAAGCCCCCGGTTACAGGAAGCCTCGATGGCGAAGCTGACCATCTGCTGGCCCGGCGAATGCTCGGAGAGCGACTCGTCGTAGCCGATCTTGATCAGGTAATGCCGCCCGGCGTGGACCAGGCTGAGGTGCGCCGCGACGGGCTTGCCGGACAGCGTCAGCGTCCCGAGCGCCAGGGCCCCGCGCCTGGCGGCGTCGCGCGCGATCTGCGTGTAGAACCCGACCAGCTCGGGCCGCTGCGCGATGGCGGTGCCGCCCTCGCCCTTCCAGCCCGAGGCCTCGAGGTCGAAGAAGTCGGCGAGCGCCGCGTCCAGCGCCTTCGCGTCCTTTCCGTCCTGGACCGTGTACTTCACCTCGCCCTGCTCGGCGAGGCGGCGCTTGCGGCGCCGCAGGTTCTGCCGGAACTTGCCGTCGAGCGCGGCCTCCACCTGCTCGTAGGCGGAGACGATCTGCGCCGGCTTCTTCTTGCCGCCCTGGGGGATCTGCGCGGTGGCCTTCGGCAGGGGCAGGTACGGCGAGC
Source organism: Myxococcales bacterium (assembly GCA_036518615.1). Taxonomy (GTDB): domain Bacteria; phylum Myxococcota; class Myxococcia; order Myxococcales; family 40CM-4-68-19; genus 40CM-4-68-19. Next base: position 12,762 of record DATDMU010000265.1, on the reverse strand, counting down.
GCAGCGAGACCCAGAGGCCGCAGGGAAATCCTGCCCGCGCGGCCAGGTCGCGGAGCTGGAAGTCGGGCGCGCCCTCCGGCAGATCGCGCAGGCGCAGCCGGTCCCATCCCGGCTCCGCGAGCAGCTTCTCCCAGATGGCGGCAAGTCCCTCTTCGCCGCGGCGCCCGAGCAGCACGCCGCCCCGCTGCGAGTGGTCGTTCACCGGCGTGTGCCAGGTGGTCATGGGCAGAAAGCAGGTGTCGGCGCTGCGCTCGCGCGTCTCGATCAGCGGCACCGCGGCGCAGATCTCCCTGCCCGCCCGCGCCACGAAGGTGCGCAGCGTCGCGCCGGGGGCGAAGTTCTCGATCCACGCCCGCAGCCACTCGTGGCGGAGCATCGGCTCGTCGCGCGGCCCCTTCGCGAGCGCATCGTTCCAGCCGCGCTCCAGCTGCACGAAGGCGTCGCGGCCGCTCGCCACCTCGACGCGCAGTTGCGCATCGAGGCGCGCCTCCAGCGCCGGCGCGCTCACCGCGCACCCCGCCCGAAGAGCACCGTCTTCACGGTGTGGAAGCAGATGGCCCAGTCGAGGAAGAACGACTGGTGCTGCACGTAGTAGAGGTCGTACTCCAGCTTGGCGCGGGCGTCGTCGACGGACGAGCCGTAGGGGTAGCGGATCTGCGCCCAGCCGGTGATGCCGGGCTTCACCGCCTCGCGCAGCCCGTAGAAGGGAATCTGCGTCTTGAGCTGCTGCACGAAGAAGGGCCGCTCCGGCCGCGGGCCCACGAAGGACATGTCGCCGCGGAACACGGCGAAGACCTGGGGAATCTCGTCCAGCCGCGTCCTGCGCAGGAACGCGCCGATGCGGGTGACGCGCGGATCCTTGCGCGAGGCCCACACCGGGCCCGAGAGCGTCTCCGCGTCCTTGCGCATGGTGCGGAGCTTGTGCAGCCGGTACACCTTGCCGCCGCGGCCCACCCGCTCCTGGAAGTAGAAGACCGGCCCCTCGGAGTCGAGCTTGATGGCGATGGCCAGCAAGGCCAGCACCGGCGCGGCGAAGAGCAGGAGGAGCGAGCTCATCACCAGGTCGAAGACGCGTTTTGCCGCCATGGTCACCGGCGAATTGAGCCCCTCGCCGATGGCCAGATCGCTCGGGCGCAAGAGCGAGATGGGAATGCGCCGCAGCACCCGCTCGGCGAAGCGCTGCGCCGGCAGCACGGTGACGCCGGCGAGGCGCAGGCGGATGAACTCCTCCACCGGCAGCCGCGAGCGGCGCTCGTCGGAGGCGATCACCACCGTGTCCACCTTGAGGTCGCCCACCACCGAGGTGAGCGAGCGCGCGGTGACCGCCAGGGTCGGAGCCGGATGAGGCGCCGTAGGAAGCGCCACCACCGGCGCCAACGGCTTCTCCCCGGCGAAGGCGGCCACCTTGGCCTCCGCCAGCGGCCCCTGGATGTGGGCCGGCGCGCCGCCCGGGCCGACGATGAGCTGCGCGGAGGGCACCACCTCCGGCACCGGCGCCAGCGTCACCGCGTCGTCGTTGCGCGCCTGCTCCAGCACGCCGGAAGCGGCGGCCAGGGGATCGCCGCCGGCTGCGGCCGCCACCTGCCGCGACTCGTCCAGCGCGACGCTCGGGTCGAGCTTGCCTGCCACCTCGTACTCGCCGTAGGCCTCGGTGCGCACGATGCGCTCGATCTCCGCCGCGCGCTGACCCGCGCCGATCACCAGCACGCGGTTGTGGCCGCGCTCGTCGAATCGCGCCACCAGGGCGGCCCGGGCCAGCAGCACGCCCACGCTGGCGAGCCCGAGCGTGTCCACCAGGGCTCCGCGGGGCAGCGTGTGTCCGCCGAGGAGGCCGAAGATGGCAGCCGCCAGCATCGCGAACCCCAGCGCCTTGAGCACGCTGGCGCCGCGGCTGCGGTCGTTGCGCATGACCTGGGGGTCGTAGAGATCCGCGAGGTAGAGCGCCACGGGCACGCAGGCAGCCGCGCCGACCAGCGCCGCCACTTCGCGCCAGCCGGCGGCGTTCTGCCCGCTGATGAAGAGCGCCATTCCCACCAGCGCCATCTCGACGAAGACCAGCCGGGCTGCGCGCCCGCTGTACCAGTGACCCGAGAACTGCGGCATCGCGCGGTCTCTCCCCTTACCTGCCGCTCGTGAGCTGCCCCTTCACCACCGGCATCGGCGCCGGCACCCGCGACGGGTCCACGCCGTTGAGCACCAGGCCCCAGACCGGCGCGCCCTGCAGCGAGCGCACCGCCGCCGCCACCTGCTCGCGCGGAGTGGTGCCCGCGCGCGCCACCATCACGATGCCGTCCGCCTTGTAGGCCACCACCTGCGCGTCCGCCGTGGCCAGCGCCGGCGGGACGTCGAGGTAGACCTCGTCGAACAGCGTGCGCAAGAGCGTGAGCGTCTGCGCGAAGCGCGGCGAGGCCAGGAGCGACGCCGACTCCGCTCCCGGCGCCCGGCCGCCGCCGATCACCGCCAGGTGACCTTCGTGATAGCGGCCCAGCGCCTCGCCCACCTCGGTCTTGCCGGTCAGCACCTCGGCGAGCCCGGGACGGGAACCCATGCCGAAGAGCTGGCTGAGCCCGCCGCGCCGCAGGTCGCAGTCCACCAGCGCCACCCTCGCGTCGCGCGAGCGGGCCGCGGTCAGCGCCAGGTTGGCGGCGGTCAGCGACACTCCCTCGCCGCGCACCGCGCTGGTCACCGCCACCACCGCGCCGCCCTGGATGGCCTCGCCGCGGAGCGCGCGCAGGTGCCGCAGCCGGTGCAACAGCATCCGGTACTGCTCCGCCGCCGCGCTCATGGGCGCGGTCAGCGCCACCAGCCGCACGTCGACGCTGGTCTCCTCCGCGCCGCCCTCGATGCGCTCGAGGAACCGGCCCCGCCCTTCCACTGCCCTCGGAATGCTCGACATCGTTCTTCTCCTTGAAATGGGGTTTGGTTCCTCGACTACGCTTCAGCCGGCTCGTGCATCGGAAGCAGCGCCACCGCGCCCACCCCGTTCAGCTCGGGCACGCAGGCCAGCACCGGCAGCGCCAGCGCTCCGCCCACCTCGCTCTCGCTGCGCAGCGAGCGGTCGGACAGCTCCTGGCCCATGGCCACCGCGATTCCCAGCACCAGCGCGCCGATCAGCGCGAGCAGGAGCGCCTGGCCGCGGTTCGGGCTCGCCGGCGCGTAGGCCGGCTGCGCGCTCTCCAGCACGCGGAACTCGCTCGGCCCGCTCTTCTGCTCCAGATCCGCGGTGATCTCCGCCTCCGCCTTCTTGGAGACGAGCTGGCCCACCTTGGTCTTGAGCATGTCCACGTCGCGGAGCATCTCGGTGAGCCCCGCCGCGGTCAGCGGCGCGGCGGCGATCAGCTTGTCGATGTCCGCCTGGCTCTTCTGCAGCTCGGCGATGCGGGTGCGGCCGCGCTTGATCGCCTCGTTCATGCGCCGCAGCTCCAGGTCGTTGGCGGCGGCGCGGGCGCGCGCGGTCTGCAGGCGCCCGTAGGTCGCCTCGGTCTCGCGCTTGATCACCTCCACGTCCGGATGGTCGGGCGTCAGCGAAGCCTGCGCCGCGGCCAGCTTGGCGCGCATGCCGTCGTACAGCTCCTCGAGGCGGCCCACCTCGGTGTCCTTGCCGAAAGGCTGCGTCCCGAGCAGGTCGATGCGCCGCTGCGCCTCCTGGATGAAGGTCGACTCCAGATCGATCTGCTTGCTCAGCTCGTCGCGCTGGTGGTAGCGGGCCTCGGTCAGCTCCGGCAGGGTGTCCGCGTGCGACTGCTTGTACGCGTTCACCTTCGCCTCGGCGCGGCTCAGCTCGCCGCGCATCTCGGCGAGCTTCTGCCCGATGATCTCGCGGGTGCGCGTCACCTGGCCGGTGCGGACCTGGAGGTTGCCCTCGATGTACAGCTCCGCGAGCCGGTTGGCGGTGCGTGCCGCCTGCTCCGGGTCGCGCGAGCGCACGGTGATGGAGAAGGCGTTGTCGCCCTCGGCGTGCACCTCGGTGTCGTTGCGCAGCGCGCTGACGGCCTCGTCGATGCTCTTCTCCCGCTCCTTGGGATAGATCTTCAGCTCCTCGATGGCGGTGGCCATCAGGCTGCGGGCGTACACGCCTTCCCGCACCGACTTGACCTTCTCCTCGAGGCTGAGGGAGTTGATCACCGGCACGACCAGGTCCGGATGCGGCGTGAACGGCTCCACCATCACCAGCGCCCGCGAGCGGTATTCGTTGGGAATGCGGGCGATCACCAGCGCCGCCAGCACCACCGCCACCCCCGACACCAGCGCCACCGTCTTCCAGCGGCGCCGCACCGCGGCCCAGAGCTCGTCAATCGTGTAGGTTCGATCCATTCGTCTTCCCCTCTCCCTCATGTCCGCGGCCGCGGCCGCGAAAATCGTTGGTCAGAACCGCGCCTTCTCCCAGACGAACCGCAGCTGCAGCACGTCGCGATCGACCTGCTGCGCGACCGTCAGATCATTGAGCCGCGCGTCCCGCAGCGCGGCGCCTTCCAGCCGGAGATCGCGGGTGAACTTCCACGCCAGCGCCGCGTCGGCGGTGTAGCCCAGCGCGCCCGCCGCGGCGTAGGCCTTGTCCACGCCGATGTTGCGATAGATGCCCGTGCCCAGATGGATGGCGAAGTGCTCCCAGTCGCGGATCCAGCCCAGCTCCAGCACGTCGGCGACCACCGGCCCCGCGGTGGTGGGGCCGATCATCAGATCGTGCGCCAGGGTGAAGCTGAACAGGTTGTCGGGCGTGTAGCTCTCGATGCCGATGCGGGCGGTGGGCATCACCACGTCGCTGACGCCGCCGGTGACGAGGATTCCGCCGGCGCGCGCGATGAGGTTCGCCCAGGGCGTCAGCGCATAGGTGTAGCCGAGCAGCGCCGAATGGGCCTCGTCGAGGAGCCCGCCCGGCGAACCCTTCGGCGCGAGGGGCGAACCGGGATCCGCTCCTACCGCGAAGAAGAGCTGCTCGCGCACGCCCACGTCCCAGGTGCTGCGCGCGCTGGTCTTCCAGGCGTAGCGCGCCTGCGGCGCGAGCACGTATCCGTTGCCGGGGTCGTTGACGCCGAAGGCCAGCGCCTGCGCGTCGAGGCCGTAGTCGAAGTGCGAGTGGCCGGTGAGCGCGTGCTCCACCATGCCCTGGAACTTGCCGACGAAGATCTGCGTCTGCCCCGGCCGCAAGAGGAGCCCCAGCCCGGCGATGGCGAAGGGGTCCTGGGCGTAGGTGGCGCTGGTCCGCAGCTGCAGCTTGTCGCGCGTGGAGAGCTTCACCCGCGTCCCCAGGCCGCAGGTCTCGTTGGTGGCGAAGGCTCCGGAGGAGATGCCGAACTCCTGCGGATGCACCAGCCGCGCGACGCCGGCCTGGCAGTCGACGTCCATGTGCAGGTCGTGGTCGCCGAAGACGTCGAGCTTGATCCCGGGGACCGCCTGCCCGAATCCGTCGCCGCCGTTGCCGTTGAGCTGCACGTTGTCGTCGAAGCCGCCCATCAACGACACGCGGGGCCGCCACTCGATGTAGACCTTGGCGGCGGCGCTTCCCGCCGCGAGGAGCGGGACCGCGGCTGCGAGCAGCGCGAGCTTCATCGCGGACATCGACATGGCTCCTACGGGACCACCACGGTGTCGCCGGGCCCGAGCGTGACCTTGCTCTTGCCCGACACCAGATCGTCGTAGCCGACGTCGAAGTGGCGCCCGTCGGCGCGGAGCACGCGGATGGTGTCGCGGTCGGCGAACTCGGCGAGGCCGCCGGCGAGCGCGAGCGCCTGCAGCACGTTCATGCTGTTGCGCAGCGGGAACGCGCCGGGGTGCCCGACCATGCCGGTGACGTAGACGCGCTGGCCGTTGACGTCATGGACGATGACGGTGACGCGCGGGTCGCGCACCAGCGAGGCGAGCTGCTTCTGGACGTGATCCTCCAGCTCCGCCGGGGTCAGCCCTTCTGCCTTGACGTCGCCGATGAGCGGCAGGGTGATCTTCCCGTCCGGCCGCACCGGCACCGTGCGCGAGAGCTCGGGCTCCTTCCACACCGAGACCTCGACCACGTCCTCGCGGCTCAGGCGGAACTCCGAGATGTGCTTCACCTCGTCGTCCTGGACGGGCGCGGAGTGCGAGCAACCCACCGCCACAAGAGCCGCCGCTGCCATCCCCAATCCTACGAACCTCTTCATGCTTCCTCCCTCCCCGCGCCCGCGCGGAACCCCGGCCCACGGAGCACGCGGCGTGCCAGCGTTCGGCTGACTCGCTTCGCGGCTCCCTCCGCTTTGTTTGCAGGCGGCGGACCAGACGGCTGAGCAGGCGCCGTTGCGCTGGAGCGGCAAGATCAGGGGACCTCGCTTCCGCGAAGGGGAAGCGAAGTTCCCACCCGTCTCCGCGCGCGCTCTCGGAGAGAGTGATTGGCGCGCTTCTGGCTAGATGTAGGTGCGGGCTGCGAGACAGAAGGCGCAGCGACGAAACGGGAAGGGGACTCGGCCAGAATGTTCCGGACCATTGCAGCAGCCGCCATCGTCTTCGGCTTCGCGGCGTTCGCGCTTCATCAGTCGGCGGTCATGGGCCCGCTCGAGGAGCCGCTGCTCCTCCTCTTCATGGGGACGCTCTTCCTCGTGGTGGGCAAGCTCTTCTCGGCTCCGCGCAAGGCGGGCGAGCCCGAGCCTGCTCCGGCCACGCAGCTGATCGAGCGCAGGGCGTAGAGCTCGTCCCCGGTCCGGCCACGTCGACGTGGGCGTGGACGGCGACGTGAACGGGGGCATCGCCGGCCGAAGCCAGCGGACATCGCGACACGGCAACTGCGTTCGACGGCGGCCACGTCGCCGTCAACGCCAACGTGGACGGCGACGAAGCGCGTGGCTCTACCTTGCTGTGCTCGAGGTGGTGCCGTCGGGCACGATCCCCAGCCGGGCCAGGTTTTCCGGCAGGCCGGCGGTGATGCGCGGGTCGGTGAGCCCGCAGTCCTTGATCTTGTAGAGCAAGGCCTTGTAGCTGATCTGCAGGCGGGCGGCCGCCTTGCGCTTGTTCCAGTTGGTGCGCGAGAGCATCGCGGAGATCGCCTCGCGCTCGGCGCGCAGCGCGGCCTGGCGGGAAATCTCCTTCAGCGACACCGTCTCGACGCCCATCGGCACCACCGGCGCCGGAGCGGACGGCGGCGCCGAGGCGACGGCGACCGGAGCCGTGGGCAGTCCCTGGTTCGCGGGCGGCAGCGACCCTCCCGCCGATCCGCTCGCGAGAGGCACCTGCATCGCAGGACGCCGGCCCACCGTGGCCGCCAGCTCGTCGAGCACGAACTTCTCGTCCCGCAGCACCACCAGGCGGCGGACCAGGTTCTCCAGCTCGCGCACGTTGCCGGGATGGTCGTATTCGCAAAGCCGCCGGATGACCTCGTCGGAGAAGGTCATCGCGCCGCCGCGGTACTTGCTGCCGTACTTGCGGCGGAAGTGCTCGATGAGCCCGGGGATGTCCTCCTTGCGGTCGCGCAGCGGCGGCACCAGGATGCTGACCACGTTGAGCCGGTAATAGAGGTCTTCGCGGAAGTTGCCGCGCGCGATCTCGTCCTCGAGCACGCGGTTGGTGGCCACCAGCACCCGCGCGTCCGCCTTCAGCGGCCGCTTGCCGCCCACGCGGTAGTACTCCTCGTCCTGCAAGACCTGAAGCAGCTTGGCCTGCAGCGCCGGATGCATCTCGCCGATCTCGTCGAGGAAGATGGTCCCCTTGTCGGCCAGCTCGAACTTGCCCGGCTTCTCGCTGGTGGCGCCGGTGAAGGCGCCGCGCTCGTGGCCGAACAGCTCGGACTCGAGCAGCTCGCTGGGCAGCGCCGCGCAGTTGATCTTCACGAACGGCTTGCCGCGGCGCGCTGAGCGCTCGTGCAGCGTGCGCGCGATGCCTTCCTTGCCCACGCCGCTCTCGCCGCGGATGAGCACCGGCACGTCCGTCTCCGCCACCCGGTCCACCATGTCCCAGATCGCCAGCATGGCGGGGCTGGAGGCGACGAAATCCTGTGGAACGCCGCGCCGCGACTCCGCCCGCTCCACCTGGGCGCGGCCCTGCAGCAGCACCGGCGGGGGCTCGCTCGGCCGCACCGCAGGGACGATGGGAACGGCCTGCGGCTCGTCCGCCGGCGGCGGCCGCGTTGCCGCGCTGCAGCGTTCGATGGCCTCGCGCAGCTCTTCCGGCTCGATGGGCTTGACCAGGTAGTCGCTCGCGCCCAGCCGCATGGCCTTGACCACGGCCTCCTTCTCGTCCATCGCGGAGAGGGCGATCACCGGCGCGGTTCCGCCTTCGGACCGGTATTTCGCCAGCACCTCGAATCCGTCGAGGCCCGGCATGCGCAGGTCGAGCAGGACCGCCTGCGGAGGCGCCGCAGCGCCGGCGAGCCACTCGAGTCCCGCCCGCCCGTCCGCAGTCGCAAAAGCGTGGTATCCGATGCGTCCGAGCAGCTCGACGAGGATCTCCCGTGCGGCATCGTCGTCGTCGATCACGAGCACCTGATTCGGTCTCTGCTGCATTTCTCCCTCACCCGGAACGACCGTGTGCCAATGAACACCACACGGTTCTTTTTTCCGATCGCGCCTGTCGGAGGCGCTCCCGGAGGGCAGTCGAGCAAGCGATGTGCCAGTGTGTGGCCGGCGGGCGAGTGTCAGGGAACACGCTTCCACAAAGCGCGCAGCGCGGGATTGACCAGCCGCTGTCCTTCGAGGTTCACCGCGTGCCCCACCTCGGGCAGGATGCGCAGCTCCGCGCCCGGGATCAGGCGCGCCAGCTCCTCGCCGTTGGCCCTGGCCGAGAGCTGGTCCAGCTCGCCGTGGACCACCAGCGCGGGAACTCGAAGCTGCGGAAGCCGCGCGCGGGTGTCGTGGGAGAGCGCCGCGTCCACCTGCCCCAGGAATCCCTGCGCGGTCTGCTGCGGCTGGGTGGCGGCGAAGCGGAGCGCGGCGCGGACGTTCGCCTCGCTGCGCCAGAACCTGTCGGTGAAGAGCCACGAATACGCCTGCAGCTCCCACGCCTTGCGCAGCCCGGGATCGGCGCACACCACCGGGTAGAGCGCGCGCCACGCCTCCAGCAGCGCGCGGCCGCGCGGCGCCTGGGCGGCAAAGCTCGACAGCAGCGCCACCGACCGGACGCGCTCGGGATGCAAGAGCGCAAGCTCCTGCGCGACCGCCCCGCCGAGCGAGAGCCCGACCACGTGGGCGCGCTCTACGCCGGCGGCATCGAGGACCGCGAGCGCGTCGTTCGCCATCTGCCGCGTGGTGTAGGGTCCCGAAGGCGCGTCGCTCTGGCCTACGCCGCGGCCGTCCGGCGCGAGGCTGCGGTGCGACTGGCCGAAGTGGGCAAGCTGCACCGCCCACGCCGCCGCCGGCGCGTTGAGGCCCTGCAGCCAGAGGACGGGGTCGCCCTTGCCCTGATCGATGACGTGGAGATGGGAGCCGTCCTCCGCAGTGACCCACACGCGATCGCTTGTATCGCAGGTGCCGCGGGTTTGGGGGTCAGGGAACGGGTCTAGGTTTAGGTTCAGGTTTGGGGTTCAGGATCTCACAGCGCGCGGACGGCCAGAGCGAAGGCGGTCGAGTGGGCGAAGAGCAAGGGGACTTCGCCCTTGCGCCATTTCCGTGGAGGAGGGGTCGCGCCGGCTCTGGGCATGGCGTAGAGCTCTGCGGAGGCCAGCAAGGGGCCGAACAGCAGGGCGGGGAGGCGCAGGCGGGTCTGCAAGAATGCCATGGCGGGGCCGTAGGCCCAGCGGAGGGCGCGGCCCTTTCTCGCGCTGCCGAAGAGGCGGCGGCCCATCCGATCCACGTCGTAGGCGGGGCGATGGCCGAGAAGGCGCCGCTCCAGGGCGTCGAAGGCGGCGAGGAGCGCCGTCGCGAGCAATGCCTTCCGGATCATGCGCGCAGGCCCCGCAGCGCGACGAGCGCCAGCGCCGCTGCCGCCGCGGTCGCCGCCGCAACCTTGCCGGCGTTGAGCCGCGCCCACAGCTCGATGCTCCCGGGCTTCGCCCGCGCGTCGAAGTCGCCGTGCGCTCCGCGGTCGCCGGGCAGCGGCGCCAGAAGATTGTCCTTCCTCTCGAGCGGGTCCACCGGCCGGTCGTCCATCTGCGAATCCCAGCCGGCGCGCGCGAGGTAGCGATCGAGCAGGCCTCCGACGAACTTCTGCCCGATGATCGCCTTGGCGGCGCTCCAGCCCACCCACATCTCGCGCCTCGGGTGCAGGGCGAGGTGCAGGGCGGCGCGGGCGATCATCTCCGGCTGGAAGATGGGCGGCACCGGCTGCGGATGGCGCGGCAGCCGCGTGCGCACCACGTCGAACTGCGGGGTGTTCACCGCGGGAAGCTGCAGCATGCAGACCTTCACCCGGCTGTGGTCGTGCAGGAGCTCGCAGCGGAGCGAGTCGGTGAAGCCGCGGATCGCCGCCTTCGAGGCGCAGTACGCGCTCTGCAGCGGGATGCTGCGGTAGACGAGCGCCGAGCCGATCTGGAGGATCACGCCCTCGTCGGCCGGCGCCATGTAGCGCAGCGCCGCCAGCGTGCCGTGCACCGTGCCCAGGTAGTTGACCTCGGTGACCCGGCGGTACTCGTCGGGAGTCATCTCCACCACCGGGGAGAAGACCGAGACCATGGCGTCGTTCACCCAGGTGTCGATGCGCCCCCACTTCTCGACGATGGCGTGCGCCGCCATCTGCACCTCCGCGGCGTGGGCCACGTCGGCGGGCAGCTCCAGCGCCTCGCCCCCGGCCTGGCGAATCTCCCCGGCTGCGGCGCGAAGGCCGTCGCGCCCGCGCGCGATCAGTCCGACCTTGGCTCCCGCGGCGCCAAACGCGCGGGCGATGGCGCGGCCCACTCCCGAGGACGCACCGGTGACGGCGACGACCTGGGTCGAAAGAGGTCTCCTCTGCATGGAGACAATTTTGTACTCGAACGGACGGTCTGCCCGCCTGCCCGCCCGTTGCGGCAGCCAGGCGCAGGGCCGAGGTCGGACTACATGTACTGCCCGCCGTTGATGTTGAGCTGCGCGCCGGTGATCCAGTCGCCTTCGGTGCAGAGGAAGCGGACCAGCCGGGCCACCTCGTCGGCGTCGCCGAATCGGCCCAGCGGAATGCGGCCCCTGACCGCGTCCTTTGCCGCCTGCGGCATGGAGGCCACCATGTCGGTGTCGACGAAGCCGGGGCAGATGGCGTTCACGGTGACGCCGTACTTCGCGACCTCCTGCGCCACGCTCTTGGTGAAGGCGATGGCGCCCGCCTTCGCGGCCGCGTAGTTCGCCTGCCCGAAGGCGCCGGTCTGTCCGATGATCGAGGCGATGTTGATGATGCGGCCCCAGCCGCGCGCGATCATCGGCTCGAGCGCCGCCTTGGTGCAGTGGAAGACCGAGTCGAGGTTGGTGTGCATGACCTCGTCCCATTCCGCCGCGCTCATCTTGCGGATGCTGCGGTCGCGGTTGACGCCGGCGTTGTTGACGAGGATGTCCACCGGCCCGAGCTGCCTCGCCGCCTTCTCGATCAGCTTGTGACAATCTTCCGGCCGCGCCACGTCCGCCTGGAAGACTCCCACGCGGTTGCCGTTGCGCTCGAACTCGGCGGCCAGTTCGTCCGCCTGCTCGCGGCCGCGGCAGTAATGGACGGCCATGGTGGCGCCCTCGGCAGCGAGCGCGCGCGCGATGGCCTTGCCGATGCCTCGCGACGAACCCGTGACCACCGCCACCTTGCCGGCGAGGCGCTTCTGCTGCGAACCGTTCACCTGCGTTCGTTCTCCGGCTTGCTTCTCGACATCCTGGGAAAGGCGCATAGCACACTGCCTCCGGCGCGGTGCGACACGGTCACTCTGGAGACGGGCGGGCAGGCGCGCAAGCGGTTTCTTGCGGATGCGACGCGTGTGCGGACTCAACGTTGAATTCCTCCGCACTTCCTGATCTCGCGACCGCCGTTCCCATGCGCGGACAACTTTTCCCTCGGCCGGAACGTTCATTCTTCGACGGCGCGCGCCTCGGGCGTGCAGGCGCGGGACCGGCCGGCATGCTGCTTGCTCCACGGCGCCGTTCGAGGTCCCCCATGACCAGCGTCATGAAGCTTTCGCAGGAAGCAGGGTTCTTCGACCGCTGGGCCGACGAGAACGCGAAGCGCCTGGAGCCCGTCGATCCGGCGGTGCTGAGTCGCTACGAACGGCCCGGCAGGCTCTACCCGAAGGAGTATTGCTTCCGCCTGGTCGGCGACGTGCGCGGCAAGTCCGTGCTCGACGTCGGCTGCGGCGAGGGCGAAGACGCGATGATCCTCGCCAGCCTGGGCGCCCACGTCACCGGCCTCGACGTCTCCGCTGGCGCCATCAACCTGGCGATGAAGCGCGCCTCGCTGAACGGGGTCGCCGGGCGCGCGCGATTCCTCTGCGCCCCGCTGCAGTCGGCGAACCTGCCCGCCCGCTCGTTCGACGTCATCTGGATCGACAACGTGCTCCATCACCTGCTCGACGATCTCGAGGCCACCCTGCGCGCGCTCTTGCGCGCCGCGAAACCGGGCGCGCTGGTCGTCTGCTGCGAACCCGTCAACCTGAACCCCACGCTGCGCAGGATCCGCTTCCTCGTCCCCGTCCACACCGAGGTCACGCCCGGGGAGCGGCCGCTGGAGAAGGCCGATCTCGCCATCCTCCAGGCGCTGGTCCCGGGACTGCGCAAGCGTCACTTCGGCTTCCTCGGGCGCCTCACCCGCTTCATCATTCCCGACTTCCGCTACGAGAGCGCTCCGCCGTGGCGGCGGCTCCTCTGCGATCTGATCCACGCCTTCGATCGGGTGCTCCTGGGCATTCCCTTCTGCGAGGACCTGGGC
>DATDMU010000264.1:0-10120 GCA_036518615.1 Myxococcales bacterium | reverse complement strand
CGTCCAGGGCAGCTTGCCGCCCGCCGCGACGTCGATCTGCCAGCGCACCAGGTCGAGCCCGGTGCACCACTCGGTGACGGGGTGCTCGACCTGAAGCCGCGTGTTCATCTCCAGGAAGTAGAAGCTGCGGGTATTGCCGTCGACCAGGAACTCGCAGGTGCCCGCGCCCACGTACTTCACCGCCTTGGCAGCGTTCACCGCCACCCGGCCCATCTCCGCCCGCATCTGCGGCGTGACGATGGCGCTGGGCGTCTCCTCGATGACCTTCTGGTGGCGCCGCTGCACGCTGCACTCGCGCTCGCCCAGCCAGATGCAGTTGCCGTGCGTGTCGGCGAAGACCTGGATCTCCACGTGCCGCGGCCGCGCGATGGCCTTCTCGATGTAGACGCGGTCGTCGCCGAACGAGCTCATCGCCTCGCGCTTGGCGGTGGCGAGGGCGGAGTCGAAGTCGCGGGGATCGGCGACGAGCCGCATGCCCTTGCCGCCGCCGCCCGCGGCCGCCTTGAGCATGATGGGATAGCCGATGGAGAGCGCGTAGTCCTTGGCCGCGCTCTCGCCGCCGGCGGGGATGGGCTCCTTGAGGCCGGGGACCACCGGCACCCCCGCCTCGATGACCTTGCGCCTCGCGCGCGTCTTCTCGCCCATCTCCTCCATCGCCTCGGGCGGCGGGCCGATGAAGGTGATGCCGGCCGCGGCGCAGGCGCGCGCGAAGTCGGCGTTCTCGGAGAGGAAGCCGTAGCCGGGATGGATGGAGTCGGCGCCCGTCTTCCTGCATGCGCCGATGACGTTGGCGGTGACCAGGTAGCTCTCGCGGGAGGCGGGCGGACCCACCCGCACCGCCTCGTCGCACGAGCGCACGTGCAGCGCGCCGCGGTCGGCGTCGCTGTACACGGCGACCGTGCGGATGCCCATCTCCCTGCACGTGCGCGCCACGCGGACCGCGATCTCGCCCCGGTTCGCGATCAGGACCTTGCGGATGTTCACGGCGCGGCACCCTAGCAGAACGGCCGCGGCATCTACACCGTCCGGGTGCATCGGGAGGTCAGCCATGCGCAGTCGATTCTCTGCGGGAACGTTTCGTGCGGGCTTCGGGGCCGGGGCGGTGTTCGCCGCGCTGGCCGATCCACGGCGAGGTTCGGCGCGGCGCGCCAGGCTGCGCGACAAGGCCATCTCGCTCTTCCACCAGGCAAGCCGCGAGGCGTGGCGGCAATCGCACAACCTGAGTCAGCGCGCACGGGGCACCGCGTACGAATTCGCCCATGCAGGCGAGCAGGTGGCCGACGACGTGCTGGTCGAGCGGGTGCGCGCGCAACTCGGCCGGCCGGTCTCACACCCTCGCGCCATCCAGGTGAGCGCCCAGAACGGCGAGGTGACGCTGTCCGGGCAGATCCTGCGCAGCGAGCTGGACGAGCTGCTGTATTGCATCAGCAGGATCCGCGGCGTGAAGGCGGTCCACAACGCGCTGGACGTGCTGGCGACCCCAGGCTCGAGCCCGAGCGTGCACTAGCCCCGGCCGCCGCAGGCGGCTCAGGGGCTGCGCTCTTCGAATGCGGCGCTACGGCAGCGTCCGGTACTTCTCCAAGAGCGCCGTCTGGCGGCTCTGCAGCGGCACCTGCCTGCCGCCGATCCACATCGCCACCGGCCTGCTCGAGCTCTCCAGCGGGTCGCCGTCCCAGAGCACCACGTCGGCGCGGGCGCCGTCCGCGATGCGCCCGCCGTCGAGCCCGAACGCCTCCGCCACATTGCTGGAGATGGCCCGCACCGCCTCGTCCCAGGGCAGCCCGGACGCCACCGCGTTTCCCGCTTCCTGCCGAAGGACGCGGGCGAAGTGCGCGCTCTCCACCGGCGCGAACATCACCTTCACGCCGGCCCTGGCGAGCACCGCGGCGTTGTCCGACCGCGATGCCACCGCGTCGAACGTGTCCGGCAGATCCTGCGTGGGGGCGAGGATGACCGGCGTCTTCGCCGAGGCCAGCTCGTCGGCCATCAGCCAGCCCTCGGCGGCGCCGGCGAAGATCACCCGCACGCCGTATTCCTTCGCCACCGCGATGGCCGCGCGCAGGTCGCTGGTGCGGTCGGCGTGGACCAGCAGCGGCAGCTTGCCCTGGAGCACCGGCTGCAGCGCGGCGAGGTCGGCGCGCGAGCCGCTCACGCGGCGCATGCGGTTCTGCTCGTAGTCCTTCTCGTGGCGGCCGTAGTCGCGCGCGTCGTCGAGGAGCTCGCGCAGGAGCAGCACCGACATGCCCCGCGGCGCTCCGGTGGCCTCCTTCGCCTCGAGTCCCAGGCGCACCTGGACCGCGAGCGGCGCCCGCAGGGTGGCGCCGTCCATCCCCAGCCACAGCGCCTGGCCCGACACCACGCCGCCTGCCGGAGAGGTCACGGCGCTGGTCACGCCTCCTCCGCGCGCCACCGGGATCAGCTCGGAGAGCGGATTCACGCTGTCGGACGCGCGCAGTCCCGCGTGGATGGGGTCCTGCCGCTCCGCCGGCGCGCCGGGCGGGCGCCGGGAAGCGCCGCTGTCGTTGGCGCTCTCCTCCAGCGACACCTCCACCAGGCCGAGCTGCCCGTAAGGCAGGATGAAGCCCGGCGCCAGCACGCGGCCCTGCGCGTCCACGCCCCTGCACCCGGACACCTGCGCGTGGGTGATCCTGCCGTCGCGCAGCGTGATCGACTCCGGCCTGCCGTCGAAGCCGATGGCGTTGCGGATGAGCGTGCAGTCCGCGTTCTCCACCGGCAGGAGCTCGGGCGACGAGGCAGGGATGGCCGGCGGCAGCGCCGGGTGCACCGTCTGCAGCGCGGCCGTGCGCAAGGGCTCGCCCAGCTCGAAATCGCTCGGCACCACCGCGCCCGAGCGCGAGTCGTAGGTGACCACGCCGTCGGCCCAGACGCGGATGGCGCGCGCATAGACGGAGAGCGGGTCGCGGTTCCAGAGGACGAGGTCGGCCATCTTGCCCGGCTCCAGCGACCCGGTGCGGTCGTCCACGCCCATCGCCCAGGCGGGGTTGAGGGTGAGCCAGCGGATGGCGTCCTCTTCGGTCACCGGAATTCCCGCGTCGCGCGCCGCCTCCAGCGCCTTGCCGGCTTCCTGGTTGAGCCGCTGGATGCCCTGCTGCGAGTCGGAGTGCACCATGGCGCGCACGCCCGCCTGCTGGAGAAGCCCCAGGTTCTGCGGGATGCCGTCCCACATCTCCATCTTGCCGCCCCACCAGTCAGCCCAGGTGGCGATGCCCACGCCCTCCTGCGCCAGCAGGTCGCGGATCTTGTACGCCTCGACGGCGTGGTGGAAGGCGCGGATGTGGAAGCCGAACTCGCGCGCCACGTCCATCATCAGCTGCATCTCGTCGGCGCGATAGCAGTGGTTCTGGATCAGGAGCTCGCCGCGCATCGCCGCCGCGAGCGTCTCGTTGCGCAGGTCGCGGGCGGGCGGCTCTCCCTGCTGCTTCTCCTTCCAGCGGTCCTGCTTGCGCTGGTAGTCCTTCGCCGCCGCGAACGCCTTGCGGAACTCGGCGATGTCGCCCATGCGCGTGGAGGGCGCGCGGTGCTGCTGGCGCCCGTAGACGCGCTTGGGGTTCTCGCCGCAGGCCATCTTGAGGGCGTCCTTCGCGCCGGGAAAGCGCATCTCGTCGGCGGTGCGGCCGAAGTGCAGCTTGACCGGGAAGCCGCGCCCGCCGATCAGGTTGGCGCTGCCCGGCAGGACCAGCAGCGAAGTCACGCCGCCCGCGGCGGCGCGGCGCAGCCCGGGGTCCTGCGGCCAGAAACCGTCCTTCGCGTTCACCTCCGCCGTGATCGGATTGGTGGCCTCGTTGCCGTCGGAGTTGCCCTGCGTCTGCGGCGAAGGATAGACGCCCAGGTGCGAGTGCGCGTCGATGATGCCGGGCGTCACCACCAGGTCGCGGCCGTCGATCTGTTCCGCGTCCTTGGGAGTCTGCACGGTGCCGTCGGGGCCGGCGGAGACGATCTTTCCCTCCGCGAAGACGACCGCGCCGTTCTCGATCACCGGCCCGGCGGCGGTGAAGAGCCGCGCGTGGCGGATGATCACCGGGCGCTTCTGCACCCAGGTGCGGGTGGGCAGGGGCTGCGCCACCGTCTCTTCCGACAGCTTCTTCTGCGGGGTCTGCGCCGCGGTGGACGGGCAGCCGGCGAGGGCGAGCGCGATGGTTGCAACGCAAAGGAAACGCATGGCGGCGCACTTTGCTTCAGCGCGACTCTCGAGGCAAACGGAAACGCCGGACCCTAGGTTTGCGCTCGCAGGAGGCGAATGCCGCATCCGCACGCCCAGACGCCGAAGCAGGCGACCGCGAGCAATGCGAGCGCAACGCCCAGAGGCGGCGCTTGCAGCGAGGCGAGAACCCCCGAGACTCCACCGACGGCCGCGATCGCGGCGAGCCACCTGGGCAAGAGATCGCGCTTCCACGCGAGCACGCCGAAGAAGATCTGGCCGGCACCCCACGCGATGAGCGGCGGATCGGTGAGGAGGATTCCCAGCTGTTGCCAGACGGCCGCCTGGTAGACGTCTTCGCCTGCGACCGGGGGCTGGCCGGCGGCATTGATGGCATACGCCGACCCGATGCTGACGTAGGTGGCGAAGCCGAGGAGCAGGAGGCCACCAGCGGACAGCCAGGTGGCGGACGAAGCCAGCCAGCGACCGCGGCCGCGAAGCAGCATCCCCAGCCCCACGATGAACGGAACCGAGGAGGTGGCCCAGAGCAGCACGGCGATCTCCGTGATCACCAGCTCCGCGATGCGCCCCGACGCGAGTCGCCCCTTGGAGGCCTGGGGCGGAGGCGCCGTCAGGGAGAGCAGCAAGAGGAGGGACAAGACGCCCGTGAGCAGTCCGAACGCTGCGATCGGCTTGCGCGGAACTTCGTCGGGACTTTGGTTGGTCATCGTTGCCTCGCTCGCTTGGAATCGACGCTCAATCGCTCGCGCCCGGCGCGAGCTTGGGCCGCTCCGCCCGGTAGCGCAGGGGGTCCGCCGGCTGCCCGGCGAGGTCGAGCTGGTAATGGAGGTGCGGCCCGGTGGAGAGGCCGCTGTTGCCGGTGCGGGCGATGACCTGACCCTTCTCCACGCGCTGGCCCGCGCGCACCAGCAGCGCCTGGTTGTGGCAGTACATCGTGGAGACGCCGCGGCCGTGATCGAGCACCACGATGCGCCCGTTGACGCCGTCGCTGCTCGCCCGCCGCACCACCCCGGCGGCCACCGCGTGCACCGGCGCGCCCGCGGCGATTCCCAGGTCCACGCCGGCGTGCAGCCGGTGGCCGCCGAGGATGGGATGCTCGCGCACGCCGAAGGGCGAGGTGATGCGCACGCTCTGTGGCAAGGGCCAACCCAGCGCGTACGCGCCGCCCAGCATCATCGCCTGCGCCGCGCGGCCCACGCACCCTTCCGAGTGCGGCGGCAGGGCGCGCGCCAGGTCCTCGAGGCGCGAGGACGCCGCCTCGTCCACCGCGTAGCGCGCGGCATCTTCTCCGCAGAAGAGGGCCAGCGTCGCGGCGTCGTCGGAGCCCAGCTTCTTCGACAGCGCGCGCAGGCGGGGGGCGGCTTCGGTGTGGTTCCGCCCCAGCACCGCGCCGGCGCCGTAGGCCAGCGCCTCGCGCGGAGGGACCGGGCCGGCCAGCGGGGGAGGCTGCACCCGCGGCGGCACCAGCGTGCCGGCGGCGAAGTAGGCGAGCAGCGGCCGCGCGGTGCTGCGGGTGCGGAGGAACCAGGCGCCGGCGGTCCGCAGCAGCGCGCCCGCGGGCGTGCGGTACCAGGCGGACCAGAGGCAGACGGCGCAGAGGACCAGCTCGGCGATGGGAAGGCGCGCCCTCATCGGATGGACAGCGCCGCTGCGACCATCAGCGGAACGAGGAGCGCAGCCGCGAGCACCCGCAGGGCCATGCGCCTCCGGCCCGCCGCGTGTTCGAGGGAACGGAAGACGGCGCGCGGCGCGAGCAGGACGAGGAGCCCCGCGAGCGTCATGAGGCGCGCGAGCGCGGAGAGCCATCCGACGTGCAGGGCGAGCTGGAGCGACCCCTGCACCATGCGGGCGACGGAGCACGCGCCCGCCACGGAGACGAAGAGCGTGGCCAGCGGCCCCACCGCGCGCAGCGGCGAGCGCAGGCGGCGAACGAGAACGCGCGCCATCGCCCACTCGCGGGCGGCCTCGCGCTCTTCGTAGTTGAGCAGGGGCACGGCGACGAGAGCGTCGGCGGCCAGCTCCCAGGAGAGGGCCACCGCGCGCGCGAACCAGGTGCGCTGCGTGAGCCCGACCAGATCGACGAGCGGCGCGGTCAGCGACCACTTCGACCAGAGCGCGTCGAAGAAGGCGTCCACGCCGTCCACCAGCCAGAGCACGCGGTCGCCCACCACGTCGGCCGCAGCGTGCGCGCCGACGGCGGCGAGGGCGCAGAGGCCCAGCGGCAGGAACACCCAGCGGATGCGCGCCACGCGGGCGGCGATGTCGAGCTGCACCGCGCGATCTTATTGCAGGACGCTCACTGCCGGGCGAGGTGCTCGCGCCCGGCCGCGCCGTGGTTGAGCGCCGCCACCAGCGACACGCCGCCGAGGATGTTTCCCAGGAGCGCGGGGGCGAGGAAGCGGGCCAGGTACCCGCCCAGGTCCAGCTTGCCGGTGGTCACGAGCAAGAGCTTGTCCACCGAGCCCGCGATCACGTGCGCCAATTCGCCCACGCCGATGATGTAGGTGATGATCACGATCACGCCGACCCGGCTGCCTTCCGACGCGGGCATCAGCCACACCATCAGGGCGATGAGCCAGCCCGCGAACACGCCTTTGAGCAGCACCGTGCCGAAGGGCGCGCCCAGGCCCTGCGCGGCGATCTCCGCGAACACGTTTCGCACGTGCGGGTCGAACACCTCGGTGTGCCCCAGCACCCACGCGACTCCCAGGGCGCCGAGGAGGTTGGCAGCGAGCACCACGCTCCAGAGCCGCGCCATCTTCTTCACCACCCAGAGCGCGCGGCGGCGGAGCACCGGCAGCACCACCGTGAGCGTGTTCTCGGTGAAGAGCTGCTGGCGGCCCAGCACCACGATGAGGAACCCCACGCAGTACCCGAACTTGGCGATGAGCGGGCGCCACGGCGCATCGGGCAGGTACGCGCGCAGCAGGCCTTCGCTCACCAGCGAAAAGCCCATCGAGAGCCCGGCCGCGAGACCGGAGAAGAAGAGCGCGCCGGCGCCGCGCTTGAGCTCGTCGCGCCCTTCGGCGTAGATGGCCTCGTAGACGACGCTGGGCGCCGGAGCGCTGCGCTCCTCGGCCTCTTCGATGATCTTCTTCGGTGGCTGCGGCAGGTCCTTCGGCGCCGGTTCGGCCATGGGCTCAAGGCTGGAGACGAAGCGCGCGCCGCGCCAGTGAGGTGGCGGCCCAGCAGGCGAAGCCGATGGCGAGCAGCCAGGCGGAAAATCGCCACTGGTCCGCGCCGGGGCGCGCCGCGAAGAGGAGCGCGATCGCGGAGCCGAACGCCAGCACCGGGACGGCGAGCGGCGGCTTGTACCGCCGCGGCGCCTCCGCCCTGCGCACCCGCAGCACCAGGGCGGCCAGGCAGGTGAGCGCATAGCCGGAGAGGATGACCACGTTGCTCACGTCCACGAGCGAGGCGTACTCGAGCACGATGGCCAGGGCCGAGGCGAAGGCGGTGGAAGCGAGGATGGCGGTGCGCACCTCGCGGATGGGCGCCGGCAGAAAGCCGTCCTCCGCCATGGCGGTGAAGTAGCGCGGCGCGATCAGGGCGACGCCGGCGCAGAAGCCGAGCATGGAGACCAGCGCGGCCAGGCCGAGCAGCGTGCCGCCCCACGCGCCGAGAGCGCGCGCGGCCACGTCGGGCAGCGGCTGCTCGCGCGTCGCCAGGTCGGGGAGCGCCCCCAGCGAGGCAAGCTGCAAGAGCGCATAGAGCACCGACGCTCCCGCGATGCTGCCCACCACCGCCAGCGGCACCGTGCGCTTCGCGTCGCGCACCTCGCCCGCAGGCACCGCCGCGAACTCGAAGCCGGACATCATGAAGATGGAGAGGAAGGCGGCGCGGGCGGCGTCGCGAAGGTCGAACGCCAAGGGCGCCTGCGCCGCGAAGCGCAGCCCGGCGAGCGCCACCAGGACCAGTGGAGCGATCTTCACGATGGACAAGGTCGTGGAGGTGCGCGCGCCCTGCTTGACGCCGATCCAGTTGATGACGCCGAGGATGACGATGATGCCGACCCCGATGGGGGCGCGCGCCGTGGCCGCTGCCGGCACGAACCGCGCCAGCGCTCCGGCGAAGCCGACGCTCACCGCGGCGAGCCCGAGCACGCCGGTGGCCATGCCCAGCCAGCCCACGGCGAATCCCACCGTCTTGCCGAACGCGTCGCGCGCATAGACGTACGGTCCGCCGCTGCGGTCGTACATGGACGACAGCTCGGCGAAGCAGAGCGCGATGAGGACGCAGAGCACCCCGCAGCCGAGCACGCCGAACACCGACGACCCGCCGCCTGCCCGCGCCAGCGGCGCCACCAGCAGATACACGCCGCTGCCGACGATGCCGTTGACGCCGATTCCCACGGCGTCCAGCAGCGACAGCTCGCGTCTCAGAGCGGGATGTTCCCGTGCTTGCGCTGCGGGACTTCCTGCCGCTTGTTGCGCAGCATCGCGAGCGCCCTGCAGAGCTGCGGGCGGGTGTCCTCCGGCAGGATGACCTCGTCCACGTAGCCCAGCTCCGCCGCCTTGTAGGGGTTGGCAAAGGTGTCGCGGTACTTCTGCACCAGCTCCTTCTTCGCGGCGTCCGCGTCGCTCGCTTTGGCCAGCTCGTTGCGGAAGACGATGCTCACCGCGCCGTCCGGACCCATCACCGCGATCTCGGCGGTGGGCCAGGCGAAGTTCACGTCGGCGCGGATGTGCTTGGAGGACATCACGTCGTACGCGCCGCCGTACGCCTTGCGGGTGATGACGGTGAGCTTCGGCACCGTCGCCTCGGCAAAGGCGTAGAGCAGCTTGGCGCCGTGGGTGATGATGCCGCCCCACTCCTGCGCGGTGCCGGGCAAGAAGCCGGGCACGTCCACGAAGGTGACCAGCGGGATGTTGAAGGCGTCGCAGGTGCGCACGAAGCGCGCGCCCTTGCGCGAGGCGTCGATGTCGAGCACGCCTGCGAGGATGGCGGGCTGGTTCGCCACCACGCCCACGCTGCGCCCGCCCAGCCGGGCAAAGCCGCAGACGATGTTGCGCGCCCAGTGCTCGTGCACCTCGAGGAAGTGGCGGTCGTCCACCACCGCCCGGATCACTTCCTTGATGTCGTACGGCTTGTTGGGGTTTTCCGGCACCGCCGTCTTGAGCGACTCGTCGCGGCGGTCGAGCGGGTCCTCGGTGGCCACCACCGGCGGATCCTCCAGGTTGTTCGAGGGCAGGAAGCTGAGCAGCTCGCGCAGCGCCCGCAGCGCGCCGGCCTCGTCCTCGGCGGCGAAGTGCGCAACTCCGCTCTTCGCGTTGTGCGCCTGCGCGCCGCCCAGGTCCTCCTTGGAGACCTCCTCGTGCGTCACCGTCTTGATCACGTCCGGGCCGGTGATGAACATGTACGAGGTGTTCTTGGCCATGACGATGAAGTCGGTGATGGCGGGCGAGTAGACCGCGCCGCCCGCGCAGGGGCCGAGGATGGCGGAGAGCTGCGGCACCACTCCCGACGAGGTGACGTTGCGGTAGAAGATCTCCGCGTAGCCCGCCAGCGAGACGACGCCCTCCTGGATGCGCGCGCCGCCGGAGTCGTTGAGCCCCACCACCGGGCAGCCGGTGGAGACGGCCAGGTCCATCACCTTGCAGATCTTCTCCGCGTAGGCCCCGGAGAGCGAGCCGCCGAAGACGGTGAAGTCCTGCGCGAAGACGAACACCTGCCGCCCCTCGACCGTGCCGTAGCCCGTGACCACGCCGTCGCCGAGGATCTTCTCGTCCTGCATGCCGAAGTCGGCGCAGCGGTGGGTCACGAACTTGTCGAGCTCGACGAAGCTGCCGTCGTCGAGCAGCGCCGCGATCCGCTCGCGCGCGGTGAGCTTGCCGGCCTCGTGTTGCTTGTCGATGCGCGCCTTGCCGCCGGCGAGCGCGGCCCTGGCCTCCATGTCTTCGAGGCGCCGGATCGGATCTTGGGAGCTCACCGCAGCGGCGT
>DATDMU010000263.1:0-3128 GCA_036518615.1 Myxococcales bacterium | reverse complement strand
GCGCGGGTGGGCGCCAGCCTCACCTGGCAGGGCAGCGAGTTCGCTCGGGTGCGGCTGTACACGGAGGCGGAGCGCGCCAACCTGGGCGGCACCACGCCCACCGCCGTGCCCGGCGAGGTGCAGCCGTCGTGGGCGCCGGCCGCCTTCCTGCAGCTCGAGTTCTCCATCGGCGCTCACGGCGCGCATCCGTTTTGAATCGCGGCAAAGCGCGGAGGTCCAAGCCCGCATGATCGCACTCTTCGCCGTGCTGCACGTGGTCTCGTCCATCCCCACCCTCGGCTCGCTCGCCAAGGAGGTGGGCGGAAAGCGCGTGGAGGTGGAGTCCCTGGGAAAGGGCTACCAGGACCCGCACTTCGTCGAGCCCAAGCCCAGCCTGATGCTGGTCCTGAACCGGGCCGACCTCCTGCTCCACGTGGGACTCGAGCTGGAGATCGGCTGGCTGCCGCCGCTGGTGCTCGGCTCGCGCAATCCGAAGATCCAGACCGGCGAGCCGGGCAACCTCGACTGCTCGCGCAAGATCCCCGTGCTGGACGTCCCCACCACCAAGGTGGACCGCTCGATGGGAGACATCCACCCGCAGGGCAACCCGCACTACTGGCTGCCGCCTTCGAACGCGAAGATCATCGCGCGCGAGATCGCCGAGCGGCTGGAGCAGCTCGATCCGGACGGGCGCGCCGACTACGAAAAGAACCTCGCCTCCTTCGACGCGAAGGTGGACGCGAAGGAGAAGGAATGGGCGCCTCTGGTGGCGAAGCTCAAGGGCGTGAAGGTGGCCACCTACCACAAGAGCTGGAGCTACGTGTCGCAGTGGCTCGGCCTCGAGGAGATCGGCTACGTCGAGCCCAAGCCCGGCATCCCGCCGGACCCGCAGCACCTGGCGCGGCTCATCGGCGTGATGAAGCAGGACGGCGCGAAGATGCTGCTGGTCGAGGACTTCTACAACAAGAGCGTGGCCTCGCTCGTGGCGCAGAAGGCGGGCGCGAAGATGCTCGACCTGCCCAGCGACGTGGGCGCCACGCCGAAGATCACGGACTGGTTCTCGCTGGTGGAGACGGTCCTGCGGCAGCTTTCGCAGGCGGTGTGACGTTTGCGCTAAGCTTTTTCACGGGAGGTCCTGCACATGATGCTGCTGCTCTCGCTGCTCCTGTCCGCCGCCGCGACCGACGCGTACCTCGACCAGACCCGCACGCGCTGGGAGCAGGTCTCGAAACAGCTCTGGGAGTTCTCCGAGACGGCGCTGCAGGAAAAGAAGTCGGCGGCGCTCTTCGAGGACCTCTTGGAGAAGGAAGGCTTCAAGGTGCAGCGCGGCGTGGGCAAGCTTCCCACCGCCTTCGTGGCCACCGCGGGGTCCGGCGAGCCGGTGGTCGCCATCCTCGCCGAGTACGACGCGCTGCCCGAGCTTTCCCAGCACGGCGGCGAGGCAAAGAAGGACCCGCTGGTGAAGGGCGCCCCCGGGCACGGCTGCGGCCACAACCTCCTCGGGACGGCAGCGGTGGCCGCGGGGGTGGCCGCCAACCACGAGCGGATGGCGAAGAAGCTGCCCGGCACCATCCAGATCTTCGGCTCGCCCGCCGAGGAGATCCTCACCGGCAAGATCTTCATGCTGATGGCGGGCGCCTTCAAGAAGACCGACGTGGTCCTCTCCTGGCACCCGGGCGACAAGAACGAGATCGTCAACGGCAAGCGGCTCGCGCTCACCGCCACCGAGGTGGAGTTCTTCGGCAAGACGGCGCACGCGGCCGCCTCGCCCTGGCTGGGCCGCAGCGCGCTCGACGCGATGGAGCTGTTCGAGCACGCCATGGCGCTGATGCGCGAGCACATCCACCCCACCGCCCGCATCCACCGCGTGATCAAGAACGGCGGCGCGGTGGCGAACATCATCCCCGACTATTCCAAGGTGCAGGTGTGGCTGCGCGACGCCGACGGCCAGAGCGTCTCGGAGATGGTGAACCGCATGCGCAAGGCGGCGGAAGGCGCGGCCCTGGGCACCGAGACGCGCGCGCAGGTGACGGTGCTCGCCTCCACCCGCGACCCGATCAGCAACCAGGTGCTCGGGCACTTGATGCAGAAGGAGCTGGAGCGGGTGGGCGCCCCGAAGTGGGACCAGAGCGACGAGAGCTTCGCGCGCTCCTTGCAGAAGGAAGTGGGCGTGCCGGAGGCGGGAATGGCCGGCGACGTGACTCCCTACGGCGTGCACGGCGCCACCGCCTCTTCCGACATCGGCGAGGTGAGCGCGGCGGCGCCGCTGGCGGAGCTGGGCGTGGCCACGCGGCCTCTGGGAACCGCCTCGCACCACTGGGCCACCACGAGCTGCTCGGTGCATCCGGTGGGGCTCAAGGGAATGAGCGTGGCCTCCAAGGTCCTGGCGGCGTCGCTCACCGACCTGCTCGAGCAGCCGGCGACGGTGGCGGCGGCCAAGGCGGAGTTCGCCAAGGCCACCAAGGGCAAGCCGTACGAGAGCCCGCTGCCGGCGGACGCGCAGCCGATGGTCTTCTGACGGATGACGCAGCTCAGGCGCTGGGTCCGCTCGGCGGTGATCAAGGTCCATCGCCGCATCCCGGCGCGGGCGGTCTGGCCGCCGCCGCTGTCCGGCCGGGGCATCGAGATCGGAGCCCACGAGCGCCCCATCCCCGGCATCCGGCCCTTCTACGTGGACCGCGCGAAGGAATTCGCCGGAAGCAGGGGCCGGGCCGACGTGCTCGCGGAGGCTTCGCGGCTGCCCTTCCGCGACAGCTCGCTCGATTACGTGGCCTCGTCCCACGTGCTCGAGCACCTGCCCGACCCCGCCGGCGCCATCGTCGAGTGGTACCGCGCGGTCAAGCCCGGCGGCATCATCTACATGATCGTGCCCGACCGGCGGCTCACCTTCGATTGCGACCGCGAGCGCACGCCCGTCGCGCACCTCATCGAAGACTTCGAGCGCGGCACCAGCGCCAGCGACGCCACGCACATCGACGAGTTCTTCGACCGCGTGGACATGCGCCAGCTCAAGCCGGAGCTGAAAGGCGCGGACGCCGCCGCCTTTCGCGAGGAGCATCGCGAGGCGCATCACGGCGCGGTCCGGCGAGGCGAGGCCATCGACATCCATTTCCACGTCTTCGAGCAAAAGGACGTGCTCGACCTGCTCG
>DATDMU010000262.1:0-11383 GCA_036518615.1 Myxococcales bacterium | reverse complement strand
CCGACCATCACCTTCACCGTCACCGATTCGGGCGGCTCGCCGGTGACCGGGCTCACCTCCTTCAACTTCACCGTCGCCCAGCTCGTGCCCACCGACGCCGACGGCGGCAGCATCGACAACTGGCGGCCCGTGCTGACGCGGAACTACGGCACCGCGCCCGACATCTCCCCCGGCGGCGCCGTCGAGTCCTCCGTCAACGCGCGCTCGGCCACCACCCCCGCGGCCCAGCTCTCCGGCGTGCTCGTCGAGTCTCCGCCGGGCACGTACACCTACACCTTCGGCAACGATCTCGCCGCCGCCCAGACGCTCGCGGCGTCCACCAACTTCGGCGTGGTCACCAGCGCTTTCGATCCCTCCCTCACGACCCGCATCGGCGTCCAGAGCGGCGCGCCCATCCTCGGCCAGAACCCCAGCACCGCGGCCAACGGGACGGTGATCCAGCCCACGCCGCCGTTCACCGCCACCGCCGACATCCTGCCCGGCGGAACGCTGACGCAGAACTCCAGGGTCATCGTCACCGCGCAGGCGTGCGACCAGTGCCACCATCGCCTCACCGCCCACGGTCGCCGCGTCAACGTGAACTACTGCGTGACCTGCCACAACTCCTCGAGCTTCGACCCGAAGACCCCCGCGACCGACCGCCAGACCGTGGACTTCAAGCGCGTGATCCACAAGCTGCACATGGGCAAGAACCTGCCCAGCGTGAAGGCGGGCGGCACCTTCACCTTCAACGGCCAGGACTTCAGCGACGTGACCTTCCCGGTGATGTCGTCGAACGGCACCTCCGACCCGGGCAACTGCACCGTCTGCCACAACGCCAATAGCGCCACCCTCGGCGCCGCGGCCGATTACTGGAAGAACAAGCCCAGCATGGTGGCCTGCGGCTCGTGCCACGACCGGACGAGCTTCGAGCAGCCGGCGCCGGCGGGTTGGACGCTGCACACCGGCGGCCCGCAGCCGAACGATCAGCTCTGCACCGCCTGCCACGCCTCCGGAGCGGGAATCGCCCCCATCGACCTGGTGCACACGGGCCTCACCTCCGTCCAGGCCACGATCACCGGCAAGTACAAGTACAACATCGTCAAGGTCGAGAACACCGCGCCGGGCCAGAACCCCGTGATCACCTTCAACGTGACCAACCCGGCAGCTTCCGGCGCCGCCTACACGCTGACCGAGCCGGCCTGGAACCAGACCGCGAACGGCAACAGCCGGCTCGCCATCGACATCGCCTGGAGCACGAGGGTGTCCTCGCCGGCCGACACCAACTTCACCAACGACGGCAGCGGCACCACGCCCGGCCAGCCAGTCACCATCGACGCGCTCAAGAACAAGGTGGCGACCGCCACCGCGGGAACCTTCACCGTGACCTCGCCGGTGGCCATCCCCGCCAATGCGGTGGGCGTCGGCCAGGTGGTCATGGAAGGCCATCCCGCGGAGGACGTGGGCAAGCCCGCCGTCACCCAGCGCATCCCGGTGACGAGCGCCACCAGGACCTTCGCCATCACCGGCACCTCCACCGCCGCGCGCCGCAAGGTGGTGGACATCGCCAAGTGCAACGTCTGCCACGTGAACCTCAGCCTGCACGGCAGCAACCGCACCAGCAGCATCGAGACCTGCATCTCCTGCCACAACACCAATGCCACCGATATCAACCGGCGCCCGAAGACCGGCACCACGCTGGACAACAAGGCTGAGGAGAGCATCGACTTCAAGAAGCTCATCCACGGCATCCACGGCGCGGACTTCAGCGGCAACGGTCCGGTCATCTACGGGTTCGGCGGCAGCGCCAACGACTTCCGCGCCACCGGCTTCCCGGGCGTGATCAACAACTGCGAGGCCTGCCACAACCCCGGCACCTACACCGCGGGCTTCGCCGACGCGAACGGCACCACCACCTCCACCGAGACGCTGGCGGATCCGTCCACCTACCTGCGCACCACCAAGGTGACGGCAACCTGCTCGGCCTGCCACTCGCAGAAGCTGACCGTGGACCACATGCTGCAGAACGGCGGCCGCTTCGACGTGACGCAGGCGCAGATCGACGCGGCGAACAAGTAGCGACGAACGACCCGCATGCGAGCTCTCTGCGGAGTTCTGACGGTAGGTCTTGTGGCGGCCGCGTGCTCCAGGGCGCGGCCGCCGCAAGGCGATCTGGCCCAGGCGGTGAGCTGGGAGGAGGACGTTGCGCCGCTGTTCGCGGCCAACTGCAACTCCTGCCATTCGGGCTCGGCGCCGGCGGGCGGGTACCGGACCACTTCCTATCTCGAGGCGCTGGGACCAAAGAGCGCCAGGGTGGCGGTGGCGGGCGATCCCGACTCGCTGCTCCTGCGCACCATCGACCCGGCCCATGCTGACGCGGTCCACGCCAAGGTGTCCGGAGCGTCCGCCACCGTGAGGGCCTGGGTGGTGGAGGGCCGGCTCTCGTTCTTCCGCTCCCAGGTGCACCCGGGCGGGATCCTCAATCCGGCCGACCCGGAGTTCCACGGCAGCCTGCTGCGCGGGCTCAACTGGAACTTCGGCATCTGCGCGGGCTGCCACGGCGCCGACTTCTCCGGCGGGAAGGCGGGCGTCTCCTGCACCCAGTGCCACGCGCAGGGCCCCACCGCCTGCGACACCTGCCACGGCCAGCCTCCGGACAGCGGCGCGCACAAGGCGCACATCCAGGGGGCGGTGGGCAGGAAGCTCGACTGCAGCGACTGCCACGTGAAGCCCGCGCGCTTCGACGATCGCGGCCATCTCACCACCGCCGACGGCAAGGCCAGGGACACGGCGACCATCACGTTCGGACCGCTGGCGTCCTTGCCCGGACCGGGCCGCGCGGCGCCGCCGTCGTTCAGCGGCGGTACCTGCTCCAACATCTACTGCCACGGCGCCACGCTGCAGTCCGCCACGGCTCCCGGCTTGCGGCCCTCGTGGGGCGGCTCGGCACAGTGCGGAAGCTGCCACGGCCTGCCGCCTGCGACCCACCATCCCTCGAGCACCGAGTGCAGCGCCTGCCACCAGCTCACCGCGGCGCAGGGACAGAAGATCGGCAACCCCGCCTTCCACGTGGACGGGGTGGTGCAGGTGGGCGACGGCAGCGGCACCTGCTCGGCCTGCCACGGCACCCCGCAATCGGCGGCGCCGCCGCGCGACCTGTCGGGCAACGCGAGCCCGTCCGCCCTGGGGGTGGGCGCGCACCAGGCGCACTTGAGCGGAACCCACGAGCTCTCGGCTCCCATCGCCTGCAGCGCCTGCCACCAAGTGCCGGCGGAGGTGCACAGCCCCGGGCACATCGACCATGCGCTGCCCGCGACGGTGGTCTTCTCCGGCCTCGCGGTTTCCGACGGAGCGGATCCCACCTGGGACCGGACCAGCGCCACCTGCTCTGCCACGTACTGCCACGGCGGAGGCCTGACGATGGCGCAGGACACTGCCTTCAAGCTGCGCAAGCCGGTCTGGACGCTGGGCACCTCGCAGGCCTTCTGCGGGTCGTGCCACGGCCTGCCGCCCTCCACGGCGGCGCACGCGGGCGTCGTCTTCCCCGATTGCAGCCGCTGCCATTCCAGCACCGTGGCGGCGAACGGCGGGATCATCGTCTCCGGCCCTCCGGGAGCGCGAACCAGCACGCACCTGAACGGAGCCATCGATGTCAACCCCTAGGACACTGGCGCTCGCGCTGCTCGCTGCCGGGGCGGCGCGCGCCGACGGTTCGGCCACCGCGCTGCTGGACTCGCGCCCCTACACGCGCGACGGCGGCTACCAGGAATCGCCCATCTACGAGAGCTTCTCGCTCTTCGCGCGCAGCGACGGCACCGACTGGCTGAAGGACGTGCGGGTGGTGGCGCGCGGATGGGGAAGGCTCACCTTGGGGACGCCCTTCGACGGGCACCGCACCGCCGGCGACGTGGATTCGCTCTTCCTCGAAGGACGGCTCCTCGATCGCCACCTGCTCGTGCGCCTGGGGCGGCAGCTGGCGGTGGGCGGGGCAGTGCGCGCAACGCAGTTCGACGGCGCCACCGCGCGCGGCGTGATCGCCCACGGCTTCGGCGCCGAGGTGTTCGGCGGCGTGCCGGTGCAGCCTCGCTTCTCCCAGGCCACCGGCGACGTGCTGGCGGGCGGGCGCGCCTTCTGGAGCCACGCCTTCGATTCCGAGGTGGGCGCCTCGTTCGTCTACGCCCAGCGCCGCGGCTTCGTCTCCCGCAAGGACGTGGCGCTCGACGGCACCTGGACGCCGCTGCGCGCCGTCACGCTGAGCGGCCTCGCCCAATGGAGCCTCGAGGCGGAGCGCCTGGCCGAGGCGCGGCTGCAGGCGCTCTGGCAGCTCACGCAGAAGCTGCAGATCGCCGCCGACGCGAACCGCACCGCGCCCGACCTGTTCCTCGACCGCACCTCCATCTTCGCCGTCTTCACCGAGGAGGAGCGCAACGAGGCGGGCGGCGAGGTGGTGTACCGGGTGACGTCGCCCCTGTCGCTCTCCGCCGACTGGCACTGGCTGCGGGTGGAAGGCGGGCACGGCCACCGCGGCGGCGCCCGCGCCACCTGGCGCACGCCCACGGGCGGCTCGTTCGGCGCGGAGCTTCGCCTGCTCACCGAGCCGGACAACGGCTACAAGCAGGCGCGCATCTTCGCCATCCGCAAGCTGCGCCACGACGTGACCCTGACGGTGGACTTCGACGCCTGGTGGCTGGAGCGCGAGGTCAACGCCGCGAAGCGGTCCTTCGTGGGCACCGCGACCGCGGGGTGGGCCATCAACCAGAGCTGGGAAGCGATGCTCGCCGGATCGCTCGGCACCACGCCGTACTTCGAGCGGCGGGCCGAGGTCATCGCGCGGCTCACGTACCGGTTCGGGTTGCCCGGAGGCTTCCGATGAAGCGGGCCTGGCTCTTTGGCTGCCTCGCGGCCGTGGCATGCGCGACCGTCGGCACCATTCTCGGCACGCAGCCGGAAGGCGACGAGATCCTCTTCCCCCACGCGCGCCACAAGCAGGCGAACGTGGAGTGCATCACCTGCCACGAGTCGATCTGGGACGCGAAGACGCTGCAGGGCGAGTTCCTCCCCGCGGAGTCCAAGTGCCTGGAGTGCCACAAGGCGAAGAAGGAGCAGGGGCAGTGCGGCATGTGCCACAGCGACGTGAAGTCCGCGGGGCCGTGGCCGAAGCGCGAGGTGCGCCTGAACTTCGACCACGCCGCGCACATCGAGCGGGTCAAGGAGGACTGCTCGCAGTGCCACTCGCGCCAGTCGCAGCCGGGGCAGCCCGCGCCGATCAGCGACGGCCACGCCGCCTGCATGAAGTGCCACAACCACGCCGATCAGTACGCGGACGCGAAGTGCAACACCTGCCACAAGGACCTGGCCGGCTATGCGCTGCAGCCGGTCACCCAGGTGTCGCACCAGGGCGACTTCCTGCGCCGGCACAAGTCGGTCGCGACCAGCGACTCCAGAGCCTGCGCCACCTGCCATGACCAGAACTTCTGCCTCGACTGCCACGCGAAGACGGAGATGGTGAAGGTGGAGACGAAGCTCGTCGACCGGCCCGACCGGCGCTTCATCCACCGCAACGACTGGCTCGGCCGCCATTCGGTGGAGTCGAGGGCCGACCCGGCATCGTGCCAGCGCTGCCACTCCACCAGCTCGTGCGAGACCTGCCACCAGCAAGAGCACGTGGCCTTCGGCTCGCCCAGCGCGCGCAATCCGCACCCGTCGGGCTGGGCGCTGCCCGGTTCGGGCTCCTTCCACGGCGACTTTGCCCGCAGGGACATCCAGAGCTGCGCCGCCTGCCACGACCAGGGCGACGCCTCCAACTGCGTGCAGTGCCACAAGGTGGGCGGCATCGGCGGCGACCCGCACCCGGCCGGCTTCCGCAGCCGCCACAGCCTTCCCGAAGCCCGCAACGACGGCCGCTGCATCGCCTGCCACCGCTGATCGGGCGCCGCTCAGGGCGTCAGCGCGTCCGCTTCCCGGGCCCGCCGCATCGAGAGGATCTCGCGGAGCAGGATCTGCGCGGTGGCCGCCGCGGGCACCGCGATGATGGCGCCGGGCAGTCCCATGAACTCGGCCATGAAGAGGATGGCGAGCGTGGTGACGAGCGGGTTGATGTGCACGGTATGCCGGAAGACCAGCGGGCTGAAGACGCTGCCCTCGAGCTGGCCATAGATGATGAAGTAGATGGCGGTGGCCACCGCCTTGAGCGTGCCGCCGGTGATCAGCGCGAGCACGGTGATGGTGCCGCCCGCAACCAGCGGCCCCGCGTAGGGGACCGCGCTGGAGGCGCCGCTGAGGATTCCCAGCGGCAGGAAGAAGGGCATGCCGGTGATGGCGAGGAAGGTGGTGGTGAAGGTGGCGTTGATCGAGCAGATGGCGATGAGGCCGCCCACGTAGCCGCCCACCGAGCCGTAGATCTTCTGCACCACCCGCTGGTAGCGGTCGCGGTTGCGCGCGGAGGCCTCCGCGAGAATCGCCGCGATCACCTCGCCGCCGAAGAGCAGCATGAAGATGGCGAGCAGGAGCAGGGTGACGAGGCCCGCAACCGCGCTGAGCACGCCGCCGATGGCGGTGAGCAGCGGCGCCACCGCCCCCGCCGCCACGGTGGTGGAGCGCCTCAACTGCTCGCCGAGATCGAACTCTGCGTCGAGCACGACGAAGGCGCGGGTGTGCTGCAGCTTCTGCCAGAGGGCGGGCGCCTGCGCGATCAACGCCCGGGCCTGGGAGATGGCGGGCGGGATGAGCATGAACCCGAACGCCGTGCCGAGCCCGAGCAGGGCGAGGATGACGATCGGCGCCGCGAACGCGCGCCGGAGGCCCCTGCGCGTCAGCGCCTCCACCGCGTGGTTCATGGCCACCGCCAGCATGCCGGCGCCGAGCGCGAGCATCAGCGAGACCTGCGTCCGGAGCACGAACACGACGAGCCCGGTGACGGCGAGGACTCCGAAACAGACGGTGAACACCGTCTTGAAGGTCACCTGCGATGCGGGACGGACCGGTTCCGGTGCGCGCATGCCCGGGTTCTACCGGAGTTTGCCCTCCCCATCGACCGCCGCGGCGAGGGCGTCTTCCAGCGACAAGCCCCGATCGACGACGCCGCCGATGGCGCGGAGGAGCAACGAGGTGGCGCGCAGCCCGTCCGATGCGGCCGGCGGCGGCGGCCCGCGCCGCAGGCATCTCTCGAGGAGCCCGATGCGCTCCTCGCCGGTGAGGTACCGCAGCGACTCCGGCGTCAGCTCGTCCACCGGGTACAGCTCGCAGGCGTGGAAGGCGCCGCGGACGGCGAGATCCACCGCGCAAAGCCGTTGCTCTGCTGTCGCATCCCGCGGGCACGGCAGCAGTCGCTCGAGCAGTTTCAGCGCGACGGCGAGCTGCAGCCCGTTGCGATGCCGCGCGACGATCGGATGGATGGCTGGAACGGTGACGCAGGACATCTGGCTCCTCGCGATTCGTTGTGCGGGCTTTGACCGCGCCGGCTTCCGCCGGGAACCGCCAAGGCGCCGCGTCACGAACAAGTTGCCGTCGCGTGCGCTGCGCTCCTCGAATCCGGGGAGGGTGGAAGTTCGGGGTTCCGGGGGCGTCCGCCGCCGCGAATTTGCCCACCTGTCACAGGAGCGTCACCTGAGGGCGCTATCAACGTCCGCCATGGCGAAGCAGCAGATCCTCATCGTCGAGGACGAACGCGACATCGTGCAGGTGCTGGAGTTCAGCCTGCGCCAGGCGGGGTACGAGCCGGCCGTCGCATATGACGGCGAGCAGGCTCGCTCGCACCT
This sequence comes from Myxococcales bacterium, assembly GCA_036518615.1. Taxonomy (GTDB): domain Bacteria; phylum Myxococcota; class Myxococcia; order Myxococcales; family 40CM-4-68-19; genus 40CM-4-68-19. The sequence goes on along the minus strand of DATDMU010000262.1, from coordinate 3,647 downwards.
TCAGCAGCGCGTTCCGGATCTGGTCCTGCTCGACATCATGCTCCCGGACGTGCAGGGCACGGACATCTGCAAGCTGCTCAAGACGACTCCCCGCACCGCGCACGTTCCCGTCCTCATGCTCACCGCGCGGGGAGAGGAGATCGATCGCGTGCTCGCATTCGAGCTGGGCGTGGACGATTTCGTCACCAAGCCCTTCAGCGTGCGCGAGCTGGTGCTGCGCATCAAGGCGGTGCTCCGCCGCCACGCGCCCGGGGAGGGCGACGCTCCGCGCGTGGAAGTCGGGCCCATCAAGGTGGATGCCGACGCGCACCGCGCGTACGTGCAGGGGAAGGAAATGGACCTCACTGCGCTGGAGTTCAAGTTGCTGCTCTCGCTGATGGCGCGCGCCGGCCGGCTGCAATCGCGCCAGCAGCTGCTCGACCAGGTGTGGGGCCTGTCACCCGAAACCCAGACGCGCACCGTGGACACGCACGTCAAGCGCCTCCGCGAGAAGCTGGGCGCTGCGCGGGGCCTGCTCGAAACCGTCCGCGGGTCGGGATACCGGCTCATCGATCCGGAGGAGAAGTGATGGCCTTCTTCAAGCGCGCCGTCTCTCTGAACGAGGCGGTATCCATCATCCGCGGCACCCTCGAGGAGCAGGGCGGCGCGCCGCTGCCGGCCGACCTCCAGGCGCTCTCCGCGAGCCTGCGGCCGCGCGACGCGCTGGGGGTGGTGACGCCCACGCCGGAGGTGCTGTCGGTCATCGAGGGCCTTCCGGAGCCGGCCGGCCTGCTGGAAGCCGGGTGCCGTTTCGTCGCCGCCAATGCTTCCCTCGACGCGCTTCTCTCCCGCCGCACCGTCGGCTGCACGGTGATGGAGGCAACCCGCAGCGCGGAGCTGGACGAGCTGGCCGGGAGCGCGCTCGCCGGCTGGGCGGGACGCCGCGAGATGACCTTGCCCGCGCTGGAAAACAAGGTGGTGGAGGCGGTGCTGTCCCCGCTTCCCGGCAGCCGCGCGCTGCTGGCGCTGCGCGACCTCACCGCGACGAAGCGGGCGGAAGTCGTCCGCCGCGACTTCATCGCCAACGCCAGCCACGAGCTGCGCACTCCCGTGTCGGCCATCTCGGGCGCGGCGGAGACGCTCCTGGGCATGCGCGTGGAGGAGGCCGCGCGGCCGTTCCTGGAGATCATCGCCCGCCAGTCCGTCCGGCTTTCGCGGCTGACCGGCGACCTGCTCGACCTGTCGCTCCTCGAGTCGGGCCAATGGCCGGTGGAGATCGGCGCATATGACGTCCAGCGCATCAGCGAAGGGGCGGTGCAACTGGTGAAGGACCGCGCCGCGGCCAAGGCCATCGACCTGGGCATCGACGTCCCCGCAAATCTTTCGCTTCGCGCGGACGCCCGGGCGACCGAGCAGATCCTCGTGAACCTGCTCGACAACGCCATCAAGTACACGCCCCCGGGCGGCAGGGTCACGCTCCTCGCGGACGCGGCCGGCCACCACGTCATGATCTCCGTGCTCGACACCGGGCCCGGCATCGAGGCGCGCCATCAGCAGCGGATCTTCGAGCGTTTCTACCGCGTGGACGGCGGGCGCGCCCGCTCGGATGGCGGCAGCGGGCTGGGCCTCGCCATCGTCAAGCACCTCGCCCAGGCGCAGGGCGGAGACGTGGGCGTGGAGAGCGGCCGCGGCGGCAGCCGCTTCTGGGTCAGGTTGCCTGCCGTCGCCTGAGCGCCACGCGATTGCTTCCATTTCGTCACACCGTCGTCACATGCCCCGTCTACAAGGAGGTCCCATGAAGAAGCTCATTCTGGTTGCAGGGCTTGCGTTCGCAGTCAGCGGCGCCGCATTCGCGGACAAGCTGCTGATCAATGGCGCGGGCGCGACCTTCCCATTCCCCATCTATTCGAAGTGGTTCAGCCAGTACAACAAGCTGCACCCGGAGGTGCAGATCAACTACCAGTCCATCGGCTCGGGCGGCGGCATCAAGCAGATCACCGAGCGCACGGTGGACTTCGGCGCCAGCGACGCGCCGCTCACCGACGAGCAGCTGAAGAAGGCGCCCGGCCTGCAGCACATCCCCACGGTGATGGGCGCGGTGGTCGTGGTGTGGAACCTCCCCGGCGTGCCCGAGCTGCGCATCGCTCCCGAGGTCCTGGCGAACATCTACCTGGGCAAGATCGCGAAGTGGAACGACGCCGCGCTGAAGAAGGACAACCCCTCCGCGAAGCTCCCCGACACCGCCATCACCGTCGCGCACCGCTCCGACGGCTCGGGCACCACCAGCATCTTCACCGACTATCTCTCCAAGGTCTCGCCGGAGTGGAAGTCCGGTCCGGGAAAGGGCACCAGCGTGAACTGGCCCGCGGGCCTGGGCGGCAAGGGCAACGAGGGCGTCACCGGCCTGGTGAAGCAGAACGAAGGCGCCATCGGCTACGTCGAGCTGGCGTACGCGAACCAGAACAAGCTCCCCACGGCAGAGCTCAAGAACCACGACGGCGACTGGGTCAAGCCGACGCTGGAGGGCGTCTCTGCCGCAGCGGCGAAGGTGCAGCTACCGGACGACTACCGCGTCTCCATCACCGACCAGCCCGGCAAGGGCGCCTACCCGATCGCGGCGTTCACCTACCTGCTCGTCTATCGCGACCAGCAGGATGCGCAGAAGGGAGACGCGCTGCTCAAGTTCATCTGGTGGGCGGAGCACGAGGGCCAGAACGGCGCCGCGGCGCTGGACTATGCTCCCTTGCCCAGGCCGGTGGTCGAGAAGGTGGAGCAGACCCTCAAGGGAATGACCGTGAATGGAAAGCCCGTCCTTGCTTCCAGCCACTGAGATGGTGGCGGCACGCGAGCCGGAGCGCGCTCCCGAGGACGCTCCGGCCCGGGCCAACCTGCCCGACCGCGCTTGGGCGGTCCTGCTCACGGTCCTCGGCCTGGGCGTGCTGCTGGTGGCCGCCCTGATCGTGGCGGAGCTCTCGCGCATCGGCGCGCCGGCGCTCGGGCAGGTGGGCGTGAAGGACTTCGTCACCCGGACCACCTGGGATCCGACGCGCGACCTCTTCGGCGCCGCGCCCTACATCTACGGCACGCTGGTGACCAGCGCGGTGGGCCTCGTGCTGGCGCTGCCCGTTTCCATCGGGCTCGCGCTCTTCCTCACCGAGATGGCGACTCCGAAGGTCCGCTCCATCGTCTCCTTCCCCATCGGGCTGCTCGCCGGCATCCCCAGCGTGGTCTTCGGCCTCTGGGGCCTGTTCGTGCTCGTGCCCATCCTGCGCAGCCCGGTGGAGCCGCTGCTGGCGAAGTGGCTGGGCTTCCTGCCGCTGTTCCAGGGCGCGCCCATCGGCCTCGGCTACCTGGCGGCGGGCGTCATCCTCGCCATCATGATCCTTCCCACCATCACCTCCATCTCCATCGAGGTGCTGCAGACGGTGCCGGGCTCGCTGCGGGAAGCGGCGCTGGCGCTGGGCGCCACGCGCTGGGAGGCGATTCGCATGGCCGTGCTTCCCTACGCCCGCGCCGGCATCGTCGGCGCCACCATGCTGGGCCTCGGGCGCGCGCTGGGCGAGACCATGGCGGTGACCATGCTGATCGGCAACTCGCCCACCATCCGCGCCTCGCTCTTCGCGCCGGGATACTCGCTGCCCGCCGTCATCGCCAACGAATTCGCCGAG
>DATDMU010000261.1:0-11621 GCA_036518615.1 Myxococcales bacterium | reverse complement strand
CGCGGAGAGCATGACCGAGTCGGCGCCGTCGAGCACCGCGTTGGCCACGTCGCTGACCTCGGCGCGGGTGGGCTGCGGCGAGACGATCATGCTCTCCAGCATCTGGGTGGCGACGATGGCGATCTTGCCGTAGTGGTTGGTCCGCTCGATGGTGCTCTTCTGGATCAGCGGCACCCGCTCCAGCGGCATCTCCACCCCCAGGTCGCCGCGCGCCACCATCACCCCTTCGGCGAGCTGCGCGATCTCGTCCACCCGGTCCACCGCCTGCGGCTTCTCCAGCTTGGCGATGATCGGGGTGGTGGGCGCGTAGCGCTTGATCAGGCGGATGTCGTCGGCGCTGCGCACGAAGCTCATCGCCACGTAGTCCACGTCGTGGGAGAGGCCGAACTTGAGGTCCTCGATGTCCTTGGGGGTCATCGCCGGGATGGACACCGGCGTTCCCGGCAGGTTGATCCCCTTGTGGTCGGAGAGCGTTCCGCCCACCACCACCCGGCACTTCACGTCCTTGCCGGAGATGCCGATCACCTCCAGCCGGATGGCGCCGTCGTTGATCAGCACCGGGTCGCCGATGGAGACGTCCTCGGGAAGCCCTTCGTAGGAGCAGGAGAAGCGCTGCGCGGTCCCGCTCACTCCCTGCTCGGCGGTGATGACCGCCTCCGCCCCGGGCTCCAGCTTGACCTTGCCGCCCTCGATCCTGCCGACGCGGATCTTCGGCCCCTGCAGGTCGAGCAGGAGCCCGACCGGGCGCCCCGCGTTCTCGGCCGCCCTGCGCACGTTCGCGATGGCGCGCGCATGGTCGTCGTGGGTGCCGTGCGAGAAGTTCAGCCGCGCCACGTCCATACCGGCCTCGACCAGCCTGCTCAGGGTCGGCTCTTCGCGGGAAGCCGGCCCCATGGTGCAGATGATCTTGGCCTTGCGCATGCGTCGCGGAGCCTAGGGCGCAGCGAACGCGCCCGCAAGCGACGATTTTCGGGAAATCAAATGCCCAGCACCGGCGCTTCGGGGCGCGCGTGCCGCAGCGTGCGCGCGCTCTTGCCCTGCAGCTCGCCGACGCTGACGCCGGCCAGCTCGAGCAGCGACGGGTCCACCAGGATGGGGGCGCCGGCGGTCAGCGCGAGCGCCACCGCCTCGCCCGCGGGCGCCTCCACCCGCACCTCGCGCGAGCCGGTGGAGAGGGTCAGGTGGGCAGAGAGGCCGCCACCGGCAACGTCGTCGAGCGACGCGCTGAGCACACGTCCCCCCAGGGCCTCCAGCGCGACGGGCAGCAGCTTGCCCCTGCCGCCGCGGGCGGAGTCGAGCTGTACGGCCTCGGCCTTGGACACCGGCACCGGCAGCCGCCGCCCTCCGCGCTTCTCTTCGAGCACGAGGACCATCTGCCCGCCGCGCACGTGCACCAGCTCGGAGACGACGAGCTCCACGGGCGCGTCGGGCGAGGCAGGCCGCAGCCAGCCGCACACCGCACCGGCCGCGCAGGCGGCGAGCACCAGCGCCACGAACGACGTCTTCGGCTGCCCCATCGCCGCCCCCCTGAACGGAAAGGTAGCGACCGGCGGCGAAGAGGGAAGTGCTCACTCCAGCTCGGCGAGTTCCTCTTCCTCTTCCTCGCCGTCCTCCTCGTCCTCGCTGTCCTCCTCGTCGAGGAGCGCCGCCTTGCGGGTGACCGCGGGCGCCTCGTCGTAGGGCGGCGGCATGTCCTCGCTGTTCACCTCCACCGAGACGGTGAACTTGCGGCGCAAGGGCGCCAGGGCGGCGAACATCTCCTCGAGGGCGCCGACGACCGCCTCCACCTGCTCGTCCGGCGCGCGGGTGCCGCATCCCGGGCACCGGAGCACGGGGTCGGTCTGCACGTCCCCGACATCGAGCGAGAAGGCCTCCTCGCACTTCTGGCACTGCAGTTCGAGCTGCATGTCTACCGCCCTCCGGGCCTGACGCGTGCTCAGCATAGTCATGCCTGCGCGCGGCGGAAGGGGGGCCTGCGTATTTCTGCGCAGGCGTCCGCCATGTGACGATTCGCGCGGCGCCGCGTCGCAGGGGATGGCCTGTACGTACGGGCCCGGTGGCGCTATCTTCGCGCGCCCCAAAGGAGCCAACATGGCGAGTCCCTCTCCGAAGATCCCCCCGAACGGCAAGGCCATCACCCTCTCCGGGGGCCGCCTGACGGTGCCCGATCAGCCGATCATCCCCTACATCGAGGGCGACGGCATCGGACCGGACATCTGGCGCGCCTCGCAGCGCGTGTTCGACGCGGCGGTGGAGAAGGCCTACGGGGGGAAGCGGAAGATCGCCTGGGCCGAGGTGTTTGCCGGCGAGAAGGCCAAGAACCTGTTCGACAATTGGCTCCCCGACGAGACCGTCGAGGCCTTCCGCAAGTACCTGGTGGGGATCAAGGGACCCCTCACCACGCCGGTGGGCGGAGGCATCCGCTCCCTCAACGTGGCCCTGCGCCAGATGCTCGATCTCTTCGTCTGCCTCCGTCCCGTCCGCTGGTTCAAGGGCGTTCCCAGCCCCGTGAAGCGGCCCGAGAAGGTGGACATGGTGATCTTCCGCGAGAACACCGAGGACATCTACGCCGGCATTGAGTACGCCGCCGGCACCCCCGAGGCGCAGAAGATCCTCGACTTCTGGGAGAAGGAGTTCCCCAAGGAGTTCAAGAAGATCCGCTTCGCCTCGAAGGCCGCGGGCGAAGGCTGGCAGAAGCAGCTCGAGGGCATCGGCGCGCCGAGGCGGGAGACGAAGGTCGAGGTGGGCGTGGGCCTCAAGCCCATCAGCTACCTCGGCACCGAGCGCCTCGTGCACAGCGCCATCAGCTACGCGGTGCAGAACAAGCGCAAGAGCGTGACGCTGGTGCACAAGGGCAACATCATGAAGTACACCGAGGGCGCCTTCCGCGACTGGGGCTACAGGGTCGCGAAGGAGATGTTCGGCGCGAAGGAGATCGACGGCGGGCCTTGGTGCAAGCTGCCCAACGGCATCGTCGTGAAGGACGCCATCGCCGACATCACCCTTCAGCAAGTCCTGACCCGTCCCGAGGACTTCGACGTCATCGCCACCCCCAACCTGAACGGCGACTTCCTCTCCGACGCGCTGGCGGCGCAGGTGGGCGGCATCGGCATCGCCCCCGGCGGCAACATCAACTACGTCAGCGGGCACGCCATCTTCGAGGCCACCCACGGCACCGCGCCCAAGTACACCAACCAGGACAAGGTGAACCCGGGCTCGGTGATCCTCTCCGGCGAGATGATGTTCCGGCACCTCAAGTGGGACGAGGCCGCGGACCTGATCATCAAGGGCATGGACGGGGCCATCGCGGCGAAGACCGTCACCTACGACTTCGCGCGCCTGATGATCGCCGAGGGCGAGAAGGGCGTGAAAGAGGTCAAGTGCTCGGAGTTCGGCGAGGCCATCGTCAGGCACTTCTGAGCAGGCCCGCAAAGCCTTCGCTTGACTGTTCGCCCGGAGGGGAGGAGCGTCGGCGTCGGGAGGGGAATCCCGATGCCCAAGCTTCTCGCCGCGCTCTGTCTGCTCGCGCTCTGCGCCTGTGCGGGCACGACCCCGGTCGTGCAGGATCCGAAGCGTGAAAAGGTGAAGGTGTCGAGCGTGAACGGCGCGCCCGCGCCGGATGGCAAGATCATCTGCCAGCTGGAGCGGCCCACCGGCAGCAACATCCCGGAGAGGGTCTGCCGCTACGTCAACCAGAACGACTGGTCGTCGGCGCGGTCGCAGGACATGATGCGGCAGATCCAGAGCAAGGAGATGTGCAACGACGGCGGCTGCCCGACGATGACCAGCTCGCACCGGTAGCTCTCCCGTCGACACGTCGTCAAGCGAGGGGCCTGCCCCTTGACTGGTCGCCGGGGCCTCCCCAGATTTGGCCTCGGGGAGGAGCCCCGATGTCGAAGCTGTGCGCTCTGTCGTTGGTCCTTGCACTGTATGCGTGCGCCGGCACGAGCAAGGTCGTCCAGGATCCCAGGCGTGAAAACCTCAAGGTGGCGAGCCTGCCCGGCACGCCTCCACCGGAAGGCAAGATCCTCTGCCAGGTTGAGCGGCCGACGGGCAGCAACATCGCCGAGCGCGTGTGCCGCTACGTGAACCAGAACGACTGGTCCGCCGCCCGCTCCCAGGACATGCTGCGAGAAGTCGAGCGCGAGCGGCTGTGCAAAGAAGGGTGCCCGCAGCCCTCGAGCGGCAACCGCTAGCGCCGGGGTCGGCGCGTTCGATCCGTTCGTCGATCTTCCTCGCGGCGGTAGCGTCGACCGCGCGCTGCGGCGATTTGCCGCCCGAGGCGAGGAACCCATCACGCGGTCAGCCCGAAGAGCCGTCGCGCCGCTGCGGCAGAACGACTCACCGGCGACCACCGCCAACATCCCTCCGTCTCGAAGGAATGCCCCCGATGGCGATCCTCGCGCAGAGCCTCCGGCGGTTGCGGCGGCGGCGCAGGTGGAGTACGTACCGCGCGCCCCCAGCGACGGATTGGAGACACCATGGCTCGCAGGAAGATCGCCCTCATCGGCGCAGGTCAGATCGGCGGCAACCTCGCACTGCTCGCGGCCCAGAAGGAACTGGGCGACGTGGTGCTCTTCGACGTGATCGAAGGGGTGCCGCAGGGCAAGGCGCTCGACCTCATGCAGTCGCGCGCCGTCGACGGGTACGACGCGCGCATCATCGGCACCAACAAGTACGACGACGTGGCCGGCGCCGACGTGGTCATCGTCACCGCCGGCATTCCGCGCAAGCCGGGGATGAGCCGCGAGGACCTGCTGGGGGTCAACGTCAAGATCATGCGCGACGTCGCCACCAACGTGAAGGAGAAGTGCCCCGGCGCCTTCGTGATCGTCATCTCCAATCCGCTGGACGCCATGGTCTACGCGATGAAGCAGATCACCGGCTTCGCCAAGAACATGGTGGTGGGCATGGCCGGCGTCCTCGACACCTCGCGCTTCCGCCTCTTCATCGCCGAGGAGCTGAACGTGGCCATCGACGACGTGCATGCGCTGGTGCTCGGCGGCCACGGCGACGACATGGTGCCGATGACCCGCTTCTGCTCGGTGGCCGGCATCCCCGTCGACAAGCTCATCCCCAAGGCGCGGCTGGACGCCATCATCGATCGCACCCGCAAGGGCGGCGGCGAGATCGTGGCGCTGCTCAAGACCGGCTCCGCTTTCTACGCGCCCGCCACCTCCGCCATCGCCATGGCGGAGAGCTATCTCAAGGACAAGAAGCGGGTGCTGCCCTGCGCGGCGCTCCTGGAAGGCGAGTACGGCATCAAGGGCTACTACATGGGGGTGCCGGTCACCATCGGCGCGGGCGGCATCGAGAAGATCCACCAGATCGAGCTGAACGCCGAGGAGAAGGCCATGTTCGACCGGTCCTTCCAGTCGGTGAAGAAGACGGTGGACGAGATCAGGCTCTAGCGGCCACGTCGACGCGAGCGCGGACGGCGACGGCGACGTGGCCGGCGGCGGGGCGCGGCCGGGAGAGCTGCGCGAAGAACCAGATCCAGATCAGCGCCCAGAGCGCGACGAGGGCGAGCCCGCGAACGAGAGCCGAAGCGGTGGGGTGCAGGCGGCGGCTGAACATATAACCTCCTAAGTGTTGCTTGACGGTTATGTAGCCGCGTGCTACTAACCTGTCAAGTGCATTTTGGAGGTTACAAACGATGAGCGGCGCGCGGGCGGAGAAATACCGGTTCGACCTCGACGGAGGCACCGTCGCGCTCGACTTCGTCAACACGGTCAGCGGCATGCGCGGCGTCCGGCCGCGGGAACGGCTCGCCGCGTACGAGGACCTGGTCTACTGGGCCCAGCAGGCGCGGCTGCTCGACAAGGCCGCCGCGGAGCGCTTCTACGCCGCCGGCCACCGCCACCCCCGCCGCGCCGAGGAGGCGTTCGCGCGGGCCATCCTCACCCGCGAGGCGCTCAACGACGTGGTGGTCGCGGCGGTGGAGCGCGAGCCGCCACCCGACACCGCCCTCGCCATCGTCAACGCCTGGGTCTCGGAGGCGTTCGCTCACCGCCGCCTCTGCCCCGCAGGCCCGGGACGGCTGTCGGCCGCGTTCGACGACGACGGCGACCTCCTCGGTTTCTTGCGCCCGGTGGCGCTGGATGCGGTGGACCTGCTCGAGCGCGAGCTGGGCACCGGTCTCGTGCGGCGCTGCGAGCAGAGCCTGGAAGGCGAAGGCGGCTGGCTCTTCCTCGATCAGACGCGCAACCACAGCCGCCGCTACTGCAGCATGAAGGACTGCGGCAACCGCGCCAAGCAGCGGCGCCACTACCAGAGGCGCAGGGTCACCAGCTGAGATCCACCTCGCCGCGCCTGCCGCCTTCCTGCAGCCGCGCCTGCGCCACCTTCCCCGAGGTCTGGGTCAGGTCGAACCCCAGGCGGAGCATCCCTTCCCAGGTCGAGAAGAGCGCCGGGTCCACCGGGTACGGATACGCGATGCCCACGGTGCCCGCGCCGGGACCGGCTGCCGTCCAGGAGAACTTCACCCCGCGCAGCATCACCGCGGTCAGCGTGTCCAGGCGCGAGAAGAGCGTGGCGGGAGTGCCGCCGAACAGCCGCAGCGTGGTGGTGAGCAGGGGCCTGAGGATGGCGCCCACCTTGCCGCCCACCACGCGGTGGGCCAGCGCCCGCACCTCGTCGCGCCCGCGGACGCGGCCCAGCGCGACCAGGGGTTCGTGCGCGAGGCGGACCTCCACCCAGCTCACCGGCATGGGCGGCTTGTCGAGGAGCTTCTCCGCCTCTGGCGAGAGGTGGGGCCGGATCTCCTCCACGGCGCCGAGCGCGCGCAACTCGTCCACGTAGGCGCGCACCACCGCCCCCGCCACCTCGCAGCGATCCGCCATGCCCCGCAGCATGCCTCAACCGGCGCGCGATGGCGCCGGCGCAAGGATGGGAGGCGGGGTGGATCGCAAGTGCCTGGAATGACTCAAATGAACCCAATGGCCCGTGCATTGCGTCAAATGTAGGCATGGAACCGCTCCTCCAGAGCGTAACCACCACAGTCGCGCAAGATGTGCGCGAGCTGATGCATGCGACCGACCTGGAGGAGCCCACCCTCCTCGAAAAGGACCCGCCGAACTGGCACTGGCACCTGCCGCTCGGGTTCGTGACCGTGGTGGCGGCGGGAGCGCTGCTCATCGCCGCGGCGGGCGTGCAGGAGCGCATCCACGAGCAGAAGCAGGGAGCGCGCCGGCACGTGAAGACCAAGATGCACATCAAGAAGGTGCGGCCGCAGTCCGCGCCGCTTCCGCCCGGCGCCAGCTAGATCCGCTCACGCTCCGAACGCCGCGCGCGCCTCGCGCCAGGTGCCGGCGTGCGCCTCGACCGACAGCGAGATGGGCCTCGCGTATCCGCCGCCCAGGGTGAGCACCAGCGGAATGCCGCGCTCGCGCGCGGCGAGGGCCACCCTGCGGTCGCGCTCGCGCAGCCCGGAAAGGGACAGCTTCAGCCGGCCGAGGGCGTCGTGCTCCAGCGGGTCCACGCCGGCCTGGAAGAAGAGGATGTCGGCGCGCGCCCGGTCCAGCGCCGCCGGCAGGTGCCGGTCCAGCGCGTCGAGGTACTCGGCGTCGGCGCAGCCGTCGGGCAGCTCCACGTCCAGCGAGGAGCGCTGCTTGCGGAAGGGGAAGTTCTTCGCGCCGTGCATGGAGAAGGTGAAGACGCTCTCGTCGCCCTCGAAGATGGAGGCGGTGCCGTCGCCCTGGTGGACGTCGAGGTCCACCACCAGCGCGCGCTCGATGGCGCCCTCGCGCTGCAGCGCCCGCGCCGCCACCGCGATGTCGTTGAAGACGCAGAAGCCTGCGCCGCGGTCGGCGTACGCGTGGTGGGTGCCTCCGGCGAGGTTGCCGGCCACGCCGTCTTCGAGCGCCGCCCGCGCCGCCGAGACGGTTCCCTGGACGCTCGCCCGCGAGCGCGCCACCAGCCCCTCGCTCCAGGGAAAGCCCAGGCGCCGCTGGTCGGCTTCGCTGAGCGCGCCGGAGAAGACGGCGTCCACGTACTCCGGCGCGTGCGCGAAGAGGAGCGAGGCGCGGTCCACCAGGTCCGACTCCTCCAGCTCGTCCGCCGCCAGCACGCCGCACTCCAGCAATCGCTCGCGCAGGAGCCTGTACTTGGGCGCGGGAAAGCGGTGGCCGGGCGGCAGCGGCAGCTCCCAGGTGTCGGAGAAGAAGGCGCGCACGCGGCAAGGCTATCAGCGGCCGCGCTCCTGCGACAGCAGCGCGCTTGCACCGTGCCAGCGCGGGGTGTAACAGAGCGCCGCCCATGAAAATCCACGAGTACCAGGCGAAAGAGATCCTGCGCGGGTACGGAGTCGCGGTCCCGCGCGGCAAGCTGGTCCACTCCGCCGAGGAAGCCGTCGCCGCCGCGCGCGAGCTCATGTCCGGTGGGAAGAAGGTCTGCGTGGTGAAGGCGCAGATCCACGCGGGCGGCCGCGGAAAGGGCGGCGGCGTCAAGCTGGCGAAGTCGCCGGAAGAGGCGGGCGAGATCTTCTCCCGCATGATGGGCATGCAGCTGGTGACCCACCAGACCGGGCCCGCCGGCCAGAAGGTGCGCAAGGTCTACGTCGAGGAGGGCATGGACATCGCCCGCGAGCTGTACCTCGGCATCACCCTCGACCGCGCGCTCGGCCGCAACGTGATGATGGCCAGCTCCGAAGGCGGGGTGGAGATCGAGGAGGTGGCGGCGAAGCACCCCGAGAAGATCCTCCGCGCCGCGGCGGATCCGGTGATCGGCCTCGCCGGCTACCAGGCGCGCGAGCTGGCGTTCGGCCTCGGGCTCTCCGGGGCGGCGGTGAACAGCTTCGCGAAGTTCGCCTCCGCCATGTACAGGGCCTATGACGCGAGCGACGCCTCCATCGTGGAGATCAACCCGCTGGTGGTGACGAAGCAGGGCGAGGTGCTGGCGCTCGACGCGAAGATCAACCTCGACGACAACGCGCTCTTCCGCCACAAGCCGCTTGCCGACCTGCGCGACCCCGACGAGGAGGACCCGCGCGAGGCGCAGGCCAAGGAGCACGATCTCAGCTACGTGGGGCTGGAAGGGAACATCGGCTGCATGGTGAACGGCGCAGGGCTGGCCATGAGCACCATGGACATGATCAAGCTCGCAGGCGGACTGCCGGCCAACTTCCTCGACGTGGGCGGCGGCGCCGACGAGGCCAAGGTCACCGCGGCCTTCAAGCTGCTGCTCGCCGATCCGCAAGTGAAGGCCGTGCTGGTGAACATCTTCGGCGGGATCATGAAGTGCGACGTGATCGCGGCGGGCATCATCGCCGCCGCCCGCCAGGTGCGCCTGGAGGTGCCGCTGGTCGTGCGCCTCGAGGGCACCAACGTCAAGGAAGGCAAGGCGCTGCTCGCGGGAAGCGGGCTCGCCATCACGCCGGCGGACGATCTGGGAGACGCGGCGCGCAAGGCGGTGGCGGCCGCAGGCAAGGCTTGAGTGGGCCTCGTCGCCTCCATCTTCCGCAACCTCCTCGGCAAGCCCGGCGCCGCCGATTTCCGCGACAGCGCCGAGCACTTCGTGGCCGTGCTCCGCGAGCACGGCATCTCGCTCGGCTTCGCCAGGGAAGAGCTGCGCTACGTGGACGCGCTCACGGCGCGGCTCGCCGGCCACAACGAGTACCGCGACGCGGTGGGCTGCTGGCTGGGCGAGGTGCTGGTGCGGAACTTCCCCGGCGCGGAGTGGGTGCCGGGACACGCCCTCGGTCCCGCGGTCCGGGTGCCGACCCCGGAAAAGGGCGTGCGCCACCTCTTTCCCCTGGGCTGGGTGTACCGCCGCGCGGACGGCGGGGAGGCCGAGAGCATCGCGGTCAAGCTGCACCGCGAGGTCGGCTACCCGGACCCCGCTCACCTCGGCAGCTTCACCGATTCCGGAGAACGCGCATGAGCATCCTCGTCAACCGCGACACCCGCGTGGTCTGCCAGGGCATCACCGGCAGCGCCGGCTCCTTCCACGCAAAGCAGATGCTCGCCTACGGCACCGCGCTGGTGGCGGGGGTGACGCCGGGGAAGGGCGGCCAGAAGTTCGAGGACAAGGTGCCGGTCTTCGACACCCTGCGCGAGGCCGTGCGCGAGACGCGCGCCAACGCCAGCGTCATCTTCGTCCCGCCGCCCTTCGCCGCCGATTCCATCCTCGAGGCGGTGGACGCGGGCCTGCCGCTGGTGGTCTGCATCACCGAGGGCATTCCCATCAACGACATGGTGAAGGTCAAGCGCGCCATGCAGGGCTCGGCGACGCGGCTGATCGGGCCCAACTGCCCCGGCATCATCACGCCGGGCGAGTGCAAGATCGGCATCATGCCCGGGCACATCCACAAGAAGGGCCGCGTCGGCGTGGTCTCCCGCTCCGGAACCCTGACCTACGAGGCGGTGCACCAGGTCACCATGCTCGGCATGGGCCAGAGCACGGCGGTGGGCATCGGCGGCGATCCGGTGCACGGCCTCAACTTCGTCGACTGCATGAAGCTCTTCGCCGGGGATCCCGAGACCGACGCGGTGATCCTCATCGGCGAGATCGGCGGCGGCGAGGAGGAGGACGCCGCCGCCTGGATCAAGGCGAACTACAGAAAGCCCGTGGTCGGGTTCATCGCCGGTGCCACCGCTCCTCCGGGCAAGCGGATGGGCCACGCGGGCGCCATCATCTCCGGCGGCAAGGGCACCGCGCAGGACAAGTTCCGCGCGCTCCGCGATGCGGGCGTGCACATCGCCGCCGGACCGCACGAGCTGGGCTCGACGCTGAAGGCCGTCCTGCGCAAGTGATCGCCGCCCTCGAGGCGAAAGGGCTCCGCAAGGCGTACGGGCCGCTGGTGGCGGTCGACGACCTCTCCTTCGAAGTGCATCCGGGCGAGATCGTGGGGCTCCTCGGCCCCAACGGCGCAGGCAAGACCACCGCGCTTCAGCTCGCGCTGCGGCTCCTCCACGCCGACGCGGGAAGCTCGCGGGTGTTCGGCAAGGACCCGGAGGACCTCGCCGCGCGGCGCAGGATCGGCTACGCGCCCGACGCGGCGCTCTTTCCCCCGGCGATGACCGGAATGCGCCTGCTCGAGCTGCACTGCGATCTGCTCGGCGTGCCCCGCTCGCGGGCGGCGGCCGCGGTGGAGCAGCTCGGAATGAAAGAGGCTTCGCTCCGCCCCACCGCCACGTACTCGCGAGGCCAGGCGCAGCGGCTCGGCCTCGCCCAGGCGCTGCTCGGGGAGCCGGATCTGGTGCTGCTCGACGAGCCCACCGCAGGGCTCGACCCCGCGGGCGTGGCGCGCATCCGCGAGGTCCTGGTGGGCCTGCGCGCCCGCGGGGCGGCGGTGCTGCTCAACTCGCACCTCCTCTCCGAGGTGGAGCGCATCTGCGACCGCGTGCTCTTCATCAAGGCCGGCCGCCTGCTCCGCGCGCATGACGTCCGCGGCGCGGGCAGGCACGTCGAGGTGAGGCTGCGCAACCCGCGCCACCTCGCGGCGCTGCACCCGGACGCGAGGCTGGAAGGCGATCGCCTGCGGCTCGCCATCGCCTCCGAGGACGCGGTGCCCGCGCTGGTCCGCGAGCTCGTCGCGCAGGGCGCGGAGATCGTCGAGGTGATCCTCAAGGGCGCGGAGCTGGAGGAGCTGTACCTGCAGCTCGTCGAGGGCGTCGCATGAG
>DATDMU010000260.1:0-27762 GCA_036518615.1 Myxococcales bacterium | reverse complement strand
GCGGCCGACGCGGCAGAGCGAGACGGCGCGCATGGTGGCGGCGCGCGGGTCGTCCGGATTCAGCTCCATGTGGCGCTCGACCACCGCCAGCGCCTCGCGGTACGCGGCCAGCGCCTCGGCGTGGCGGCCCAGCGCCTCGCTGGCCTGCGCCGCGAAGAAGGCGGCCTGGTAGTCCTCGCGCACGCGCAGCGCCTCGCGGAACAGGCGCGCCGCGTCCTCCAGGCGGCCTCGCTGGAAACAGGCGCGGGCGAAGTAGTAGTACGCCTCGAACAGGCGGGCATCGAGCGCGATGGCCCGGGTGAACTCCTGCTCCGCCGCGTCGTTCTGCCTGCGCAGGAAGAGCGTCAGCCCGCGGGCCGCGTGCGCCTCGGCCAGCCCCGGCGAAAGCGCGAGGGCGCGCTGGCTGGCGCGGTCGGCCACCTCCAGGGCTGCCTCGTCGGGCGGGTAGTACATGTGCAGGAGCGCCGCCGCCTCGCAGAGGCCCGCGTGCGCCGGCGCATAGTCGGGGTCGGCGGCGATGGCGTGCTCGAACATCTCGCGGGCGAAGAGCAGGCTCTGCCGGCGCGTCTGCTGCAGGAACTGGCGGCCGCGCAGGTACTGCTGGTACGCGCGCGGGTCGGCCGGCGCGGGGCGCAGCAGCGCGCCCTGCTCGCGCGGCGAGAGCACGATTCGCAGCGCCCCTGCCACGCGGCGGGCGATCTCGTCCTGGAGCGCGAAGAGGTCCTCCATGCGCCGGTCGTACTGCTCGCCCCAGAGGTTGAGGCCGTCGGCCACCGAGACGAGGCGCGCCGTCACCCGCAGCCGGTCGCCGGCGCGCTGCACGCTGCCCTCCAGCACCGAGCCCGCCTTCAGCTCCTCGCCGATGCGCCGCACGTCGCCGCCCCGCCCGCGGTACGCGAACGACGACGTGCGCGCCACCACCCGCAGCGACTCGATGCGGCCGAGCGCGGCGAGGATCTCCTCGGCCAGCGCGTCACCCAGGTAGCCGTCGTCCGCACCGGCGCTGCGGTTGTCGAACGGAAGCACCGCCACCACCTGCGGTGCCGCCGGCGTGCGCTCGACGCCGCGCGGCGTCAGGTCGTAGATCCAGGCCAGCACGAAGGTGAGCGGGAAGCCGAGCGCGCAGGCCACCACCAGCAGCGTCACCGTCCACTCCGGCAGCCGCAGGCCGTGCACCACCGGCTCGCCGATCTGCAGCGCTGCGAACGCGGCCACGGCGTACACGCCCACCGCGCGGAACATCCGCCGCCGCTTCAGCTCGGCCACAAGCTCGCCGGCGCGGCCCATGCGCGCACCTCGGGGCGCATTCTGGTTCCGCGCCTCGCGCGACGCGTGCGGCAACCGGCCGCACCGGTGAATCCGGCGCGCTGAACCTTTACAGGCTGTCTGCCGCCGGCGCGATCTTCGCGCAGGTCTGCGGGACGGTCGGGACGAGAAGCTCCTGCAGCAGGTAGTCGTGCGACCCGAGCTTCATGTTGGCGATTGCGCCGTTCGCGGTGCGGTAGGTGGAGCCGAATCGGAAATTGCAGTGGTCGGCGATCTCGCCGGGGAAGGTGAGCGACGACCACGCGGTGAAGATGGGATTGGGATCGGTCAGCGTCTCCGCCAGCTCGTGGGCGATGACGTTCACCATCGCGTCCGCCATCGGGTTGCCGTTCGGGCTCACGACGCGGTTGGCGGGGTTGCAGCCGCCTCCCAGCGTCTCGCGCGTCGCCACGAACGCGTACTTCGACAGCCCGACGCCGAAGTCGAGGAAGGGAAAGAGCAGGCTGTGGTACCCGCAGAATCCAGAAGTGTCGGAGACGTCGGGCGAAGGAAGGACGAGCCAGATTGAATTCGGATCGTCCGCGTTGGCGACGTTCAGGACGTTGTTGGAAGTGACGAAGCTGACGATCGCCGCGACGTCCTGCTGCGTGAGCACGGATCCCCGCGAGTAATGATCGTCATGGCTTCCGCCGAGCCGGAAACCGGTGCTCACCCGTCCGGGCAGCGGGACGCCGACGTCGAAGCCGAGCGTATTTTGCGGCGTCGCCTTCCAGCTGTGGGGGATGTTCCAGTACGGCGTTCCCTTCAGGTCCTTGAGGAAGTCGAGCACCACCTTCTGCGCCGCGCCGTACCGCGACCAGTCGCCGTACCAGACGATGTTCACCGTCGGGTTGGACTGGTCCATCACCGGTCCCTGCAGGTACATCACGTTGTCGATGTTGAACGGGAGCGGCAGATCGCCCTGCCATTCGCCGCCCTGCCATTTGTCCATTCCGTCCGGAGCGGCGGCGAAGAGCGGTCCGGGGTTGCGCTGGCCGCCGCAGGCGGCCATCGTTGCCAGAATCAGAATGGTTCCCAATCGAGACGCTTTGCGCATGGGGGGACGTCTCCCGTCAAAGATGCCTGTGACGGGCAACACACCTTCGCGCGTTGGCAATGGACAGAGTTTCGCCGCGCCTTCAGTCGGTCAGCTGAAGGTCTCAACCGTTCAGCGCAGCGGCGGGGGGACGCGGCGCTTCGTGGCTTGCTCGAAGGCGTAGGCGAGCCGGATGAGCAGAGGCTCGCTGCAGGCCATTCCGGTGAAGCTCACGCCGAACGGAGAGGGCCTTGCGTCGAATCCCTTCGGAAATGGCGGTGTCGGCGCATTCGGAATCATCCCGAAAGGCACGATGACGGTCGGGTACCCAGGCCTCGCGGCGAGGTTCGCTCCGGCCGGCCCGGGGAAGAGAAGGGCGTCGAGACGGTTCGCCTTCATCGCCTCGTCGATGCCGTGCGCCGCGGTCAGCTCCAGGTCCCTGGCGCGGTCGGACTCGTAGCGGCCGCGGAAGATCTGCGGATCCATCGCATCGGAGAAGTCGAGCAGCGACTGGCCGTACTTGATGGCGCCTGCCTTCTCGTGCGCGGCGTTCCACTTGCGCAGCTCGGTCAGCGACTTCACCGGCGCCATATCGCCCAGCGTCTTCAAAAAAGCATTGAAATCGCGCTCCATGCCAAAGGCGAGGACGGTGGAGCACTTCCGCTCCTTCAGCTCGTCCATATCGCCGCACGTGCTCCAGAGCAGGAGATTCCTGCGCGGATCGGGGTCGGTGACGCTGGGGATGTTCGCGGGATCGACGACGATCGCGCCCTGCTTCTTCAACACCGCGATCGCCTCCTCCATCGCCTTCGCCCGCTCGGCAGTCAGGCCTCCGCGCGGCTTGTCCTCGCCCGGCGGCGTGACCTTGTCGTAATAGAAGGCGCGCGGGATGCCGATGCGCGCGCCCTCGAGCCCGCCCGCTTTCAGGAATCGCGTGTAATCGCCGTTCGGCGCGCAGCGGCTCGTCGCCGCATCGCGCGGGTCGGGGCCTTCGACGGCGCCGAGCATCGCCGCCGCATCCGCGACGGTCCTCGCCATCGGTCCGGCGGTGTCCTGGTCGGCGGTGATGGGAATGATGCCGAAGCGGCTGATCCGGCCCACGGTGGGCTTGATCCCGACGAGCATGTTCTGGTTCGCCGGGCTGAGGATCGATCCCGACGTCTCGGTGCCGATGTTCGCCGCCCAGAAGCTCGCCGCGGTGCCGGCGCCTGAGCTGGAGCCGCCCGTGTTCAGCGCCGGCCGCCCGTCGAAGGTGGCCTCGCGCGGATCGCGCCGCGGATCGTACGGGTTGTATCCGTAGCCGGTGAGGCCGTTGTAGTTGTTCGGCATGTCGTCGGCCACCCAGTTCGCCAGCTCGGTCATCTGCGTCTTGGCGACGATCACCGCGCCCGCCTCGCGCAGCTTGCGCGCCACCGTCGCCTCGTAGGGCGGGACGAAGCCGTCGAAGGCCAGCGCGCCGCCGGTCGTGGGCATGTCGGTGGTGAGGACGTTGTCCTTGAGCGCGACGGGAATGCCGTGCAGCGGGCCGCGCACCTTGCCCGCGTTCCTCTCGCGGTCGAGTCGATCGGCTTCTTCCAGCGCGCGCGGGTTCACCGTGATCGCCGCGTGCAGCTTGTCCTCGTACGTCGCGATGCGCTCGAGCGACTGCCGGACCAGCTCGCGCGACGTGACGCGGCCCGCGCGCATCGCCGCCTGCATCGCGGCGATGCCCGCCTCGACCACCGTGAACGGCCTCTCCTGCGCGAAGGCGGGAAGCGCGATCAGAGCGGCCGCCACTGCGCCCTGGAAGATCCGCGGTTGGTTCACTCGATTTCCCTGGTCGGCCGGATCCTACCGCACCTGCCCGTGCAGCAGTTGCGGCCACCAGCGCAGCCGGCAGCTGTCCGCGTCGTAGCGGTCCTGCACTACAGTTCCGTCCGCGGCCACCGCGGGGCCAAAGCCGGCCCTGCAGACGCCCCCGAACGCGGGCATTGGGAAATGCAGGGTGCCGCAGAGGTTCCCTGCGGGCGCCAGGATGTCGAGTTGCTCCTCGCACGGGCTGAAGCTCGTGCGTGGAATCGCGATCCGGTCCGGGAGCACGTATGCGGGAAAGCTCCCCCATCGATAGCGATCCGCGGGAATCCACGGCGGCGTCGCCGAGACGGCGGTCTCGCCCGGGCGGATCGCGACCTGCCCCGAGTCGCCCCACAGCGCCATCCCTCCGCCCGGCAGCGCGAGCATCTGCCCGCCTTCCGTCGTCTGGTCGAGCGCGACGAACCACGGGGTCAAAGGAGCGCCGGCGGGATCGAACCAGCGCGCGACCAGTTGGTTGTTGCGCAGGGGCGGAACATGGGTGCCCTGCAGGGTGAGCAGCAGCGAGCCGTCCGCGGCCACCCGGCCCTGCCACTCGTATCCGGGTGGAGGCGCGCCCTTTCCGGACGCGATCGTGAGCGGCCCGTCCACCAGCGCCGCCTGCGATGAGAAATGGCGGACGTCGACGACCCACCCGCCTCCGTCGCGTCGCATGCTGAAGAGCACGAGCCCGCCGCGCGGGTCCCGCTGGAGTGAAGAGCCCTGGCTGCCCGGGTCGTTGGGGATCTGCGTCTGGCCGAGCAGCGTGCCGTCGCGATCGGCCGCATACACGAGCGTTACGCCCTGCGCACCGCTGCCGGAGAACCGCATGCCATACCAGCCGCGGGCCTGCGCGGGCGTCCCGATCAAGACCAGGTCCTGATCGGAGGTGCCGAGTGCCGTCCCGTCCGACGCGAAGAACACGCCAAGGGCGTTGCGCAACGCGGCCACGTCGCCGCTGCCGTCGACGGAGAGAAGGGCGCAGGAATCGGAGGGCGAGCCGGCCGAGACCTGCACCGGCGCGGGCAGCGGCACCGGCGGGACGAGACCGGTGCAGTCCGAGGAGAGCGCGAGCAGCAACGCGAGCATGGCCATCCCTCAGCGGAACAGGGCGCTCCACCAGCGCCGGCGGCACGACCAGAAGGTGGACCCGCCATAGGCGAGGATGAGCGTCCCGTCCGCGCCGACGTCCGCGCGCTGGAACGGCTCGGCGAGGGCGTAGCGCCCGCACAGGTTTCCCGCCGGCGCGCGAATCTCCACCGCCGGCGTGCAGCCGCTGTGGTCCGCCGCATACGTGAACGGCACCGCGTACCCGCGCTCGAGCAAAATGACGTCGCGGCCATCCTGCGCGGCGAGCCACGCCGGCGCGCGCTCCGCCCCCGAGCGGCGCACGCGGGCGACCCACTTGCCGTCGACGCGCACGGCGATCGAACGATCGGCAAGCTGCCGCAGCAGGAGCGTGGTCCCGGCCGGTACGCCCGTCGGCAAGACCGGTCCGGACGGCGTGCCCTGCGGGTCGATCCAGCGCGCGTACAGCATGGCGCCGTCGGACTGCGGCTCGCCGGTGAAGACCGCCAGCGACCAGCCGTCGCGCGCCATCCCGACCGCGAACGACCGCGGGTGCTCCGCGAGCGGTCCCTCGATGACGTCGGCTGGAGGCGCGATCTGCCGGCCCGCGCCGTCGAACCGATGCGCCGTCAGCCAGTACTGCTCGACGTTGAAGGGCTCCTCGATGGCGATCGCGCCCCCCTGCGGATCGCCGGCGACGGCCACCGACAGGTTCTGCACCGGATTGGGACCCTCCGTGAACGAGAACCGCAGCGCACGGCCCGCGGAGACGTTTTCCCACTGGTCGAGGAGGGCGAAGCCGTGCAGGAGCGCCGCCGGCGCATCGCCCCGCGCGAATCCTGCGGGGGAGCCATCGGGAGACAACAGCCTCCATGTGCTCGCCATCAGACGACCCGTGGAGCCGTTGGTCGAAACGCTACCCAGCGCGACCATGCCGGAGCCGTCGGAGGTCGCGCTGCCGCATCCAAACCCCATGCCCGCGCTTTCTTCGACGACCAGCGGAACGCCGGGTCCAGCGAATGCCAGGACCGCGCAATCGGAAGAAAGGCCCGGCTCCGCCTCGTCGAGCGGACCCGGTCCGGCGCCTCCGTCGGGCACGCACCACGCCTCCGCGGTGCCTTGCACCGGGCCGGAGCCGGCGCCCCCTGCATCGGGAGCGGGCGCGCCCGCATCGGGGGCAGGCGCGGCCCCGGCATCGGTTGCCGCGACCGGACCGGCGTCCGCAGCCGGCGCGGCGAAGGGGGGACCGCCACCCGGCGCGACCGCCGGGGCCGAGCCGGTTCGTGCGCAAGCGAACAGAAAGAGCGCGATGATGGCCCGGCGCATGCGGCAAGATGGAGACGTCCATCGTGCGGCGCAATGGCATTGAATGACGGAACTGGATTACCCAATCGAGCGCGCGGAGCATTGCGCCGGCTGCGCAGGGCTTCGGGAGCAACTCGTCGAGGACCGGCTCCGTGGCTGACTGCCGCGGCCCGACCTTGGTCGGATGGTGGGCCGCGAGTCGGCGGAGCTGAAATCGCATTTTCGCCGTGTGACTCGCGGCGTGGTCGTCGCAGGGGGGAAGCCGATGACTGGGTACGTCACTGTCGCCCTGGCGAGGCGCGGCCGCGTGGCCTGCGTTCTCGCTGCCGCAATCGGTCTTGCTCGAGGCGCAGCTGCGCAGACGCCGGTGAAGTTCGTGGACTGCAATTGCCTCATCGTCGGCCCGTACGTGCTGCCGGCGCCGGCGGTGCCTGCGCTGCCGGCCAACGGCGCGACCGGAGTCTCGCCCGGCGGAAAATACTCCGTCAGCGCCGTGCCCGGCAGCGTCCAGGCGGCGGCCATCACCGTGATTCGCAACGCCGACGATGCCGTCCTGCTGAACCACCTGGAGGCGGCGGACTGGGGCTTCAGCCCGGACGACGATCGCCTCGCCGTGGCGGTGAAATCGGTGGGCGGTGCGCCGGCGACCGTGACGCTCTACGACCTGACCACGGTGCCGGCGGCGAAGCTGCACGAGTCCACTCCCTCCGCCGCGGGAAGCGCCATCTCCTTCAGCCCGCATGGAGCCTGGTTCCTCGACGTGGAGCTCTCGCCCACGCCCACGTCGGTGACGATGCAGGTGCTCGACGCGCAGACCGGCGCGCAGGTCTTCCAGGACAGCTTCCCCTTCGCGACGGCGCCGGGACTGCCCCAGGACCAGCTCGGGGCGGTGGCGGTGGGCTTCGGCCCCGACGGCTCCGATCGCACGCTGACGTACGCGTATATCGGCCTCGTTTCGCCGCAATGGATCGCGGTGAATCTGAACACCGGCGTCCGCGTCGTGAGTCAGGCGACCGGGGCTGCCTTCCTCTGGGGCTTCAGCCCCTGCGGCGACGTGATCGGCATCGTCAATGACCAGGAGCCTGCTGCGATCAAGAGCGCCGAGGTCTTCGCCACGCTGTCGGCGGGACTTCACCTGGGCGCCTCGCCGACCTTCCCGGCGACCGACGTCGCCTCGCTGTCGGTCGACATCAACAATCACCTCGTCACGCACAACGCCACCAGCGAGAACCTCGCGCCCAACACTGCCCCCGCGGCGTGCCCGCCGCCTCCTGCCAACACGCCGCCGACCGCGGCCTTCTCCGCGCCGGCGTCGAATCTCAGCCTGATCCCCGTCGCGTTCACCGACCGCAGCACGGACGCCGACGGCCGCGTCGTCTCCTGGGCGTGGAGCTTCGGCGATGGGCAGTTCTCGAGCCTGCGCAACCCCACCCACGTCTTCCTGGCCGCGGGCACGTTTTCCGTCCAGCTCACCGTCACCGACGACGGCGGCGCGACCGACAGCGTCACCCACTCGGTCGCGGTGACGGCCAACCAGCCGCCGCACGCCGCGTTCACCTTCGCGCCCCTTGCGCCCATCGCGCACGACCTGGTGACGCTGACGGATCACTCCACCGATCCCGACGACGGCGTCGCGTTCCTGGATTGGAACATCGATGGGGTCCCGTTCTCCGGCGGCGTGGTGCAGGCCCGCGCGTGTCCGCCTTCGATGACGGCGAGCCTGACGGCGACGGATCATGGAGGCCAATCGGATACCGTCACGCAGGTCATCCCGGTGACAGCAAGCGGCGACGTCCATGTCGCCGCGGGGGGCGATCTCGCAGCCGCGATCGCCGGCGCATGCCCGGGCGATCGGCTGGTGCTCGACGCCGGTCATTACACCGGCGGCGTCACGGTGCCCGCGACGATCACCGTCAAGGGCGCGGGCATGGGCGCGACCTTCATCGACGGAGCGGGATCCGATCCCCAGGGATGGGTGCTGCGCGTCGGGCCGACGAGCCGCAACACACCGCCGGCGATCATCTCGGACCTGACGCTGGGCGGAGGGACGGGCGGGATCTTCTTCCTCGGCAGCGGGAGCCTGAGCCGGGTGGAGATCGCCTTCAATGGCGCCAACGGCGGGATTTCCATCAGCGACCAGGTCTTCGTGGTCGACATCTCCGGCTCCAACATCCACGACAACCAGGGGACGGGTCTGTCGATGTCCTGCTGCGCAGACATCTCGGTGGACCACAGCGCCATCGCCCGCAACGGCGGCAACGGCTTTTCCGTCTCCGAGGCCAACAGCATGAGCTTCGTCGCCAACGACGTGCTGGACAACGTCGGGGCGGCGTTCCTGGTCCAGGTGAGCCCCGGCCCGACCGGCCAGTTGAGGCAGGTGCTGCTCAGCCGTTTCGTCGGCAACGGCAGAGGCGTGTTCATGGACACCGGGATGCTCTTCGCCGGCAACCTCGTCGCGCGCAACGCCGGCACCGGCATCGTCGGCGGCCACCCGGATCAGATCGTGGTGCTGGACTCGACCATCGCCGACAACGCCGGGGTGGGCATCGAGGCGGGCATGTCCGCGTGGAACAGCATCATTGCGGGGAACGGGACGGATCTCGGCGGGGCGCTCGCCGGCGACCACAACATCGTCGGCGGGGCTCCAGGATTCGTCGGGGCGGGCGACTATCACCTCGCGCCGGGGTCGCCCGCCATCGACAGCGGCGACAATGCGCGGGTGCCCGCGGCGCTCACCACCGATGCGGACGGCGACCCCCGCATCCTCAACGCGGGCAGCGGCACGGCGACGGTGGACATCGGCTGGGACGAGGCGATTTCGGGCAGCCAGGTTCCGGACGCAGGCGGCATCGACGCCGGCCCGAGCGATGCCGGTCCAGGCGATGCCGGTCCAGGGGATGCAGGCCCAGGCGACGCCGGACCGGGCGACGCCGGCCCGAGCGATGCCGGCATCGCCGATGCCGGCGCGACCGACGCGGGAGTGTCCGTCGCCGACGGGGGTGGCACGGCAGGGCTGGGCAACGCGGCATCGGGATGCGGTTGCCACGACACCTCGTCCGCCGGAAATCTCGCCTGGATGGCGGCCGCAGCGTGGCTTCTCCGTCGCCGCAACCGCCAGAGGAGACGTCCCTGATTGGCATGCCCGGGCACGGCGGCTGCTTCTGGTTCGAGCTGCACAAGGCCCAGCCGCCGGCGCGATGATGACGCTTGGCAGAACGCGGCGGCGGCGATAGACCGGCCGTCTGCCATGGCGTTCTCCCGTCTGAAGATGTCCAGGGTCTACTGGCGCGATGCCGCGGTGACCGTCGGGCCGTTCGTCGTGCTGGTGGTCGCGGCCTTCTGGGTCGCATTCCACTACGTGCGGCCTGCTCCTCCCCGCACGATCGTGATGACGGCCGGCACCGAGGGCAGCAGCTTCCAGATCTCCGCCGAGCGCTATCGCGAGATCCTCGCGCGCCAGGGGGTGACGCTGAAGATCATTCCCTCGCAAGGGTCGCTGGAAAACCTCAAGCGCCTGAGCGATCCGAAGTTCAAGGTGGACATCGGATTCGTGCAGGGGGGCCTGTCCTCGTACGGCGACCCGTCCAGGCTGATGTCGCTGGGCAGCGTCTTCTACGTGCCGGTTCTCATCTTCTACAAGGCGCCCAGACCCATCCGCCTGCTCTCCGAGCTCCAGGGCAAGCGCATCGCCATCGGCCGCGAAGGAAGCGGCGCGCGGGTGCTCGCGGAGGCGCTGCTCAAGGCGAACGAAATCGAGGCGGGCGGGCCGACGAAGCTGCTCGACCTGGAAGGCGCGGCCGCGCAGGCTGCGCTCCTCAAAGGGCAGGCCGACGCGATCTTCGCCATGGGTGACTCGGCCACGCGCGAGACCATGCGCTCGCTCTTGCACACCAGCGGCATCCGGCTCTTCGACTTCGATCAGGCCGACGGATACGTGCGCCGCTTCCGCTACCTCACCAAGATCGAGCTGCCGCCGGGGTCGATCGATCTGGGCAAGAACACGCCCGCCAGCACGCTCGAGCTGGTCGCCCCGACGGCCGAGCTGATCGCGCGCACCGATCTGCATCCGGCGCTCTCCGACGTGCTGATCGAGGCCGCCCGCGAGGTGCACGGTCGCGCCACCCTGCTGCAGAAGGCCGGCGAGTTTCCCGCCCCGCTCGAGCACGAGTACCGCCTGAGCGACGACGCCGTGCGCTACTACAAGTCGGGCAAGACCTTCGCGTACAAGCACCTGCCGTTCTGGATCGCGAGCCTCGTCGACCGCGCGCTGGTGCTCCTGGTGCCCATCGCGGTGCTGCTCATCCCCGGCTTCCGGATCGTTCCGCTCCTCTACCGCTGGCGGATCAACGCGCGCATCTACCGCCGCTATGGCGAGCTGATGGCGCTGGAGCGGGTGGCCTTCGGGCAGACCACGGCGCAGCAGCGGGCGGATCTGCTCAGACGACTCGACGAGATCGAGAGGCGCGTCATCACCGTCAAGCTGCCCGCGTCGGTGGCCGAACAGGTCTACGTGCTGCGGCAGCACCTCCAGTTCGTGCGCAGCCGGATCATGCAGAGCGCGGAGGCAGCGGCTGCGCCGCAGGAGCGCGCGCCGGAGGTGGAGCCCGCGCCTATCTCGCGGCGGCGGTGACCTCGAGGCATTCCTTGCGCCAGATGAGGACGTTGACGAATCGCGCGTCGGCGCGGACGTCGGAGAGCGTAGCGCCCGGTGCCTGCGCCTGCGCTTTCGCCACCGCTTCGCGGTAGCCGGCCTCGCCCCAGCCGGCCAGATCCCATCCGCCCCAGAGGAAGAGCGGCAGGCCGATGGCATTGCGGCACGACTCGCCGTGGACCTCGCGCGGCGCCGCTCCGGTGTCGGCGCGCCATTCGAGCGGCGCGGAGCTGTCTTCGATCACCAGCGCGATCCGCTGCGGGCGAATCACCGCGCCCGCGCATCCGCAGAGGAGCAGGCCGGCCAGCAATGGGGATTTCACCGGACGGCCTTGGCGGTGACGCGGGTGCACGCCTTGTCGTAGACGAAGAGGACGTTGAAGAAGGTGGTGTCGGCGCGGACGTCGGCGAGCTCGGCGGCTCCGGATCGGGCCCTGGCGTCCGCAACCGCCGCCGCGTAGCTGGCATCGCCCCACGCCACCAGGCCGAGCACCGCCTGGTTGCAGGAGATGCCCTCGACGTCGGCGCCACCCGCGGCTTTCGCCTCGACCGCAGTCGGCGCGCGGTAGGCGAGCGGCGTCTTCACGTCGGCGTAGATGCAGCCCGAAACTGCGCACGCGATCACAGCCAGCATCCGTTTCATGTGCCCCTCCGGATCGGCGCAGACGCTAGATCACCTCGCGTGCACTCCGCCAGTTCGCGGCCGGAAGAGCGCAGGCGGCGATGCCCCTGCGCCCGGCGATCATCCTGCCGGCATGAGCGGGCGCGGCAGCTTGATGATGTGTGGCAGGCCCGAAGCGGACGACGTGTTAGCGGGAGAATTCGCCTGGCCCGCCGCAGCTCCGTCGACGGTCGGCGCGAGGTTCACGCCGGCCGGCTGGATCTGGCCGATGACCGGGAGCACCACCCCGATGAAGTCCGCCGGATCGCCCGCGACCACCTGGTCCAGCTCCCCGTCGGTGAGCAGGGCCGGACCCTTCGAGGCCGGCGCCTGGCCGTTTCCGGCCGCGAATACCGGGGTCGCAACGACGCCGAATGCCGCAATCAGCGCGATGTGCTTCAACACGATGCTCTCCTTCGTTCTCATGATTGCTTTCATGGCTGGAGCACCCCCGGCACCGGATGGAGCCGCGCGAACGTCAGACCGCCCAGGCCCTGGAGCAACGGAGTGAGGGTGCCCGGGTCGCGGTGGACGCCGGTGGAGAGGTTCACCGCTCCGGCCGAGAGGTCGACGCTCAGGCCGAGGTCCTGCCCGAGGCTCTGCACGAGGCTGCCGAGGTTGAGCGGCAGGGTGCCGCCCGCGCTGACCTGATCGAGCTCACCATCCGAGAGCCGCACCGGCGCATTGGACGCAGCCGACTGCCCTGCGGCCAGCACCGGGGCCGCGGTGAGACCGGACGCCAACGCCATTGCTGCAATGCCCTTCATGTCATTCTCCTTTCTCAGGTTGGTGGAAAAACATTGGCTCGCCTTTGCCAGGGGACTGGGCTGCTGCGTGCCCGCATCCGCTCGGCGGATCCGGACACGCAAGCGGAGAAGGTCTGGACGAATCTCCCGCCGACAAGTGCCCGCGCGATTGATGCGAAGCGGAGCCGAGCGAAGGTCTCCCGCGCCGACGGTCGCACGCGTGGATGCAGGCGGGGCTCACCGTCTTCCAGCACGTGGGCCGGCGCGGGGTGCGCATCCGGCCAGCGTGCAGGCGACGGCCCTGCGGTCGCTGCACCGGTGCGGCGGGCGGAGTTACGAAGGGCGCTGCGAGGCCGGGCGCCGGCGGCGCCGCGAGAGGAACGCGGCGATCGCGCCGAGCCAGGCGAGCGCGCCGCCCGCGTTGGTTCCGCGGCAGCCGCAGCCGCCGGCATCGAACTGCAGCCGCGCGACGCTGAAGTACATCTCCTGGCTCCCGCCGAGCGGACGGCCATCGCCCGTCCACAGCGCCGCGGCGACGCCCGCGCGGCTGCCGGGCGGCGCGATCACCTGCGCGACGATCGTGATGTCGATGCCCGCGCCCGCGGCGAGGGCAGGGAGCTGGAAGGTCCCGGCCTGCTGCTGCATGGGCGCGCCGCCCACAGTCGCCGAGACGACGGCCAGGCCGGCGGGCGCGAAGGAAAGCCGGGCGCCCGAGAGGTCCTGGAGGGCGAGATTGGTGACGCTCGCGCGGTAGGCGACCATCGCGCCCGGGCGCGTGCCGCCCTCCGAGGTGAGCTGCAGGCGGGCGAGGTCCGGCGCGGCATCGGTCACGGCGAGGACGACGGTGGCGGCGGCCGACGACAGCAAACCGTCCGAGACGCGATAGGTGAACGAGTCCGTGCCGGTGAATCCGGGCGCGGCCGCGTATGCGAACGCGCCATTGGCGAACAGGGTGAGGGTTCCGCGCGCGACGTCCTGCACGAGCTGCGCGGAGAGGACGTCACCGCCCGGGTCGGTGTCGTTCGCGATCACCCCCGGCGCCGCGACCGAAAGCGTTCCGCCGGCGGCGAGGGTGTAGGCATCGTCGGCCGCGGCAGGAGCGAGATCGTTGACGGTGACCTGTACCGCCACCGGCCCGGAGCCCAGCGCGCCATCGCCCGCCTGATACGTGAACGCGTCGCTGCCGCTGTAGCCGGGCGCAGGCGTGTAGGTGAGGGCGCCGTCGGCGGACAGCGATGCGGTTCCGTGCGCCGGGCCCGCCACCAGTGAAGCGGCGAGGGCGTCGCCGTCGGGGTCGAAGTCGTTGCCGAGCACTCCGGGCGCCGCGATGGCGACGCTCGACCCCTGGTCCACCGCGAGCGAATCCGCGGTTGCCACCGGAGCGGCGTCGCCCTGGTTGCAGAGCGCGATGTCGGGAAGCTGATAACCGTCGAATCGCGGGTCGGCGGATGCGACGATGACGGCGCGGACGGTGTACGGCTCGCATCCGGCCACCATGCGGTGCATGCCGGGAAAGGCGATCTGCACGGGCGCGGGGATGCCGAGGCCGGAGGCCGCCACGTGCACGACGCCGGGACTCGGCGATCCCAGGGCGGGATCGCTGCTCACCAGGGCGAGCCAGAAGTCCTGGAGCGGCTGCAGGTGGAAGGTCACCGTCGCCGACGGCGCCGCGCCGGGCGGCGGAACCGAGATCAGCCCCGTACCCGGCGAGACGGTGATCAGGTCGTCGTCGAGATTGACGCCGGTGACCGCCGGAGCGCTCTGGTTCGAGAAGGAGGGATCGGTGCTGATGGCGGGGCCGAGGGCGATGCTGTAGCGCTGGTTGCCATCGGCGGCGGCGTCGGCAACGCCCGCCACCGTCACCGTCTGCGGTGTCGCCCAGTTCGACGGCGTGAAGACCAGAGACGCAGGCGAGACCGCCGCCTCGGTCGTGTCGCTGGAGGCGACGGGCAGCGTCACGGTGGCGCCAGGCTGCTTGCCGAGCGCGACCGTCAGCGTTGCGGACCGTCCCGACTCCGAAGTGATCAGCCCGTGCGCGGGAGTGACGGCGAAGAGCGGCGCGGGGTTGGGCGTGGGACTGATGGTCACCGAAAGCGACTTGACTCCGTAGTTGAAGGAAGCGCCGAAGCCGTTCGGGTTGTTGATCAAACGGATGCGCTGCGCGGGCACGGGCGACGGCGCGGCGCCGTACGTCGCGATGACGATGGTCTGCCTGTTGGCCGGAGGCGGCGGCGAGGGGAGCCCGGCCAGATCGAGCACCAGGTCGGTGTCGCCGCCGAAGACGAGAGCGCCGGCGCCGGCGTCGAGCTGGTCATAGTCGACGCCCGCGGTCGCATAGCCGGCGATGCGCACCTGCAGCGCCGCGTTGGTCAGGTCGGCGCTGGCGCAGTGCAGGACGCCGCGGCTGGCCGCGGTGCCGGGCGCGATGACCGCACCGGCCGGGTTCGCGTAGCCGGTCCAGATGTTGCCGACGGCGCCGGTGCCGCGCAGCGTGCCTGGACTTTCGACCACCATGTAGTTGTAGCCGCCGCCGGCGCTCACCAGCGCGCCGTTCACCACCAGGGCGCCGCCGGCGACGCGCGCATAGGCGTTGCCGAGCACGTTCGTCCCCGTGAGCGTCAGCGTGCCCGCCCCGACCTTGAGCAGGTTCAGGTTGTTCGAGGCGACCTGGTCGGCGAGCTTTCCGCCGAGGACACCGGAGAAGGTGGTGTCGGTGCCGTCGAGGCCCACGATCAGGTCGGCTTCGCCGGCGACGGTGTTGGTGACCGTGCCGGCACCGGCGAGCGATCCCACCGCCACCGTGCGGCCGTCGAGATCGAGCCACGCGCCGGCGCCGAGCGACAGCGCGCCGGCGGGCGGCAGCGCGTCTCCGCTGGCCTGGACGATGGCCTGCGATACGGCGGCTGCGCCCGACCACGCGTCGGTCCCGAGCGCGAAGATGGTGCCGGTCGAGAGCGCGGCCTGCGGCTCGAATCCGGTCAGCGAGACGTCGCCTGCGGAACGGATGGGCACCTGCGCGGTGAGCCGGCCGCGCGTCGATCGCAAGAGGCCGGCGCCGCGGAGCACGAGCGCGCTGTCCGTCCGCGAACCGGGCTGCAGCGTCACGTCGCCCGGGGCGCTCACCGCGAGGGTGGAAACCACCCGCACGCCGTCGAGCGACAGGTTGCCGATCGCGGAGATGGTGATGTCGGCGGTGCCGTCGTCGGCGGGAACCGCGCCCCCCGCCCAGTTGCCCGCATCCGTCCAGCTGCGCGTCGCCCCTGCGCCCGTCCAGGTAAAGGGCGCCGCCGCAGCCGGACCGGCTGCGAGGAGGACGAGCGCTGCAGTGAACCTGCACATGGGGAGCACCTGGAAAAAGATGGCCTGGGGGGAATCATAGTCTCCCAACCATTTCGCCAGGCGCAAAGCGCATTCCTGCGAGAGGAGCGCAGGATGAAGCGCAATGCCCCACCCTTGCGGATAGGGCAGCACCGGCCCACCGACGGGTGGGATGACAGGGCCATCGCGGATGGCTATTCGAAGAGCGCGGCGTTGGCCCGAGGGAAGCCGGCGCGATCCTCGCCGCCGAAGACGAGCACTTTGCCGTTGCTCAACATCGTGACCGTCGCGGCAAGGAAATCCCGATCGATGGTCGGTCCCTCGGTCCAACGCCCCGTGGCAGGGTCGAAGATCTCCGTACCGGGAACGCCCACGCCGGCACTCCCTGCGACGAGGGGCGGCACTTCCCCGCCTGCCACCAGGACGCGGCCGTCGGTCAGCGTCACCGCGGTGTGCGAGTCGCGCGGCGTCAGCAGATTTCCCGCGGAGCTGAATCGCCCGGTCGCAGGGTCGAAGATCTCCGCGCCCAGCGGCGGCGCGGCCGGATCGTTCCCCTCACCGCCGGAAATGAGAACCCGCCCGTCGGGCAGCAGGGCCGCTGCGTGGAGGCCGCGCGCGACCTCCATCGACCCGGTTGCGCTGAACGCATCGGTCGCCGGGTCGTAGATTTCCGCCGTGTTGGCGTACGCGAGATTCGAGGGAGCCGGTTGGTCGCAGCAAGTCGAGCCGCCCGCGATGAGGACGCGACCGTCGCGCAGCAGCGTGGCGGTGTGTCCTCCGCGGACGTGAAGCATGTTTCCCACCGCGCGCCATTTCTTCTCCACCGGATCGTAGCGTTCCGCGCGGTTGCTGACGAACCCTCCGGTCAGGAGCGCGCCCCCGTCGCCGAGCGGCGCCGACGTCCTGCCGGAGATGCCGGTCAGCACGGCGTCTCCGACCTCGACGAATCGTGCGCCGGCCGGATCGAACATCTGCGTGGCCGCCGACGTGCGTCCGCCAAGCCCGGCATTGATGCCGCCGCCCACGAGCAGGAAGCCGCCGTTCGAGAGCTGGACGAGGGAGGTGAACTCGTGCGCAGCGGCGGAAAAGAGCAACTCCGGCCCGCGCGCGAACGTCTCCGTCGCCGGATCGAACACCTGCGTCAGCGTGCTGTCGGGCACGTTGGGCGTCTCGGAGGTGTTTCCCCCCATCAGGATCGCGCGGCCATCGGGCAGAGGCGCGGCAAGGTGCGTGGTCTGCGCGATCGGAGCGTCGCGCAGGATGCGAAACGCATTCCGGTATCTGGCCTCGACGGTGGCTTGCGCCTCCGCGTGCTCCTGGCCACGGCGGACGCGCAGCGTGAACGTGGTCGCCCGCGAGAGCGGTGGGGTTTCCACGGGGACGCCGTTCTCGACGGGCCCGACTCCATCGATGCCGGCCTCGTCCCCGTCGAATGACGCGATCAGGCGCGTGCGCCCGCCGACGAAAACGGCGCTCTCCGCCGCGGTCAGCGAGGCCCGAAGGGGCGCAACGTGCTCGCCAGCTCCGGACGAGCACCCAGCGGCGAGGAGGACGGCGACCACGAGGCAACGGTTTGGCTGGAGCACTTGACCTCACGCGCCAGACCGCATGGTCCGGCATTCCGCACCGTGCAGATGCCACGGCCCACCCGATGATTCGCGCCGGCAGGGCGTTGCCTCCACGAACGTCCCACCCCTGACGGCGTACGACGCGTTCGCTGCGCGTCCAGGCCGGCTCACGGCAGGGCAGGGCCGGGTGGCTGCTGAGCGCGGGACTGTCGCGCCCGGGACGTCTATCCCGTCTCCCGCGCGGGCTGATCCGCGCCACCCAAGGAGAAACGCGATGTCTCGTCTTGCCTTCGTCCTCGTCGTCGTTGCCGCGGCCTGCGGCGGCAGCGCGACGGATTCTTTGACCGCCTCGTCCGCAGCATTGTCGACGGATCGCCGCGCCGGGTTGTTCGCGGCGGACGCGGCCCACACCGCCGCCATCGAGCGGCTGGGGCCCGTCGACGGCGTGCTCCAGGCCATGCGCGGAAATGCCGTGTATCTCGCACCCGGAATGGACCTCGTGCGCGGCAGGCACGACATCCGCGAGGCGCTCGCCGCGGAAAATCCCGACCCGCAGCACACGCAGCTCTCCCGCACGCTGGCCGGGGGTGACGTCTCGGCGGACGGGAACTTCGGCTTCACCTTTGGCTGGCTCTCGCGCATCGCCCCCGACGGCGCCGCGTCCTACGGCGCCTACGTCGCGGTGTGGGAGCGCGAGGACGGCGAAGACTTCCGCATCACCGCGTACCACAGCCGCAGCTCGATCCGCCGGCTCCCGGTGCGCGCAGGGTTCCCGCTGCTGGCAGACGGCGCGGGCGCAGGCGGCGTGCCGCACGAGGGCGGCATGGAGGAGCAGCGAAGGTCCGTCGCGGCTGCCGACACGGCGTTCGCGGCCCTCTCGGTCGCGCAGGGCTATTCCATCGCCTTCCCCACCTATGCCAGCGACTTCATGATGGTGTTCGGGGGAAACTTCGTCGGCCTGGAAGGTCGCCAGGAGATCGCCGACGCCTACGCGGGCTGGACGCCCGCCGAAGTGCTGGACTGGGCGCCGGTCCATGCCGGAGCGGCGGCCAGCGGCGACCTCGCATACACCGTCGGCACCGCCGTGGACTCGTACACGATGCCGGACGGCAGCGTGGTGAAGAGCTGGAGCAAGTACCTGACGCTCTGGGCCCGCACCGCCGACGGCGCCTGGCGCTTCGTCGCCGACGGCGGCTCGTCCTCTCCCGCACCCGCGCCTTGAGAAGACAGGGAGCGTCAAAACGCCTCGCCGGGCGCGGCTCGGCGAGGCCTGTTCTTCCGCTACACTTGTCCCGGAGGCGCGCATGGTGAGGATCGCCCGGCAGCTCGGCGTCGCGTTTTGCGCCTGGACCGCCCTCGCGCTCCTCTTCTACGCGCGCTTTCCTTTGCAGGCGCTGGCCACGGGGCACCGGGTCAGCATCGCCATCGAGCCGCTGATCAGCTGCTGGATGTGGGCGCTGATCACCCCGGCCATCCTCGCGCTGGCGGAGAGGTTTCCGCTCGAGCGCGGAAGGCGGGGCGTGAACGCCGCCGTCCACGCCGCCGCGGCGCTGGGGAGCGTGGTCGTGAGCGCGCCGCCCACGTACGCGCTGGCGAAGCTGTTCGGCGGCCGGGTCGCGCCCGGCCTGGGCACGGCGATGATCGCCGAGTCGTTCATCGACGTCTTCTCCTATGCCGCGGTGGTCGCGGTGGGGCATGCGCTCGCCTATCACCGCATCTCCGCGCGGGAGCAGCTTCGGCGCAGCGAGCTGGAGGCGCGGCTGCTCTCCGCGCGCATGGAGGCGCTGGAAGCGCGCATGCACCCGCACTTCCTCTTCAACGCGCTCAACACCATCTCCTCGCTCATCCGCACCGGAGACCCGAAGGCGGCGGTGCGGGCGGTGGCGCGCCTGGGCGATCTGATGCGCAGCCTGCTCCTCGACGACGGGCAGGAGATTCCGCTCGCGCAGGAGATGGACTTCGTCGGGCGCTATCTCGAGCTGGAGCAGGCGCGCTTCGGCGACAAGCTGTCCTTGCGAATCGACGTCGATCCGGCGGCGCTGGAGGCGATGGTGCCGCGGCTGGTGCTCCAGCCGCTGGTGGAGAATGCGCTGCGCCACGGGATCGAGCCGTGCCGCGATCCCGGGCGCGTCGAGGTGCGCGCGTCGCGGGCCGGCGAAATGCTCGAGCTGGAAGTGCGCGACACCGGTGGCGGCGCCCGGGGGCCTTCGACGAAGTCCACGCACATCGCCCTCGCCAACATCCGCGCGCGGCTCGAGCAGATGTACGGCGCGCACCAGCAGCTCGCGCTCACCCGGGGCGCGGAGGGGACGGTCGCGCGCGTCGTCATCCCCTACCGGGCGCAGCGATGAAGGAGCCGATCCGCGTCCTGGTGGTGGACGACGAGGCGCCCGCTCGCGCCGCGCTCCGGCAGATGCTCTCCGAAGACCCCGACGTGGTCGTCGTCGGCTGCTGCTCGGACGGAAGGCAGGCGCTGGCGGAGATGAAGGCGCAGGTGCCGGAGGTGATCTTCCTCGACGTCCGCATGCCGGGCCTCGACGGCTTCCAGATGCTCCAGGCGGCGGGCCCGCGCGCGCCGCGCG
Organism: Myxococcales bacterium; assembly: GCA_036518615.1. GTDB lineage: Bacteria > Myxococcota > Myxococcia > Myxococcales > 40CM-4-68-19 > 40CM-4-68-19. The sequence goes on along the minus strand of DATDMU010000260.1, from coordinate 7,693 downwards.
TGGTCTTCGTCACCGCCCACGCCGGCCACGCGCTGGAGGCGTTCGACAGCGAGGCGGTGGACTACGTGCTCAAGCCCTTCGACGACGATCGCTTCGCGCGCGCCCTTTCCCGGGCCAAGGCGGCCGCGCTGGCGGATCGCACGGTGGCCCTGGCGCGGCGGTTCTCGGAGGAGCTGGGCGGAGCTCCCGAGCCGGTCTGGCTCGAGCGGATCGCCGTTCCCGATCGCGACGGGGTGCGCGTCGTTCCGGTCGCCGAAGTCGACTGGATCGAGGCGCAGGACTACTACGTCGAGGTGCACTGCGCCGGCCGCGGATACCTCTTGCGCCGGTCGTTGAAGGAGCTGGAGGAGCGGCTCGACCCCAGGCGCTTCGCGCGGGTGCACCGGTCCGCCATCGTCAACGTGCAGCGGATCGCGTCGCTGAAGCCGTCGGCGCACGGCGAGCGCGACCTCGTGCTCCGCGACGGCACCAGGCTGAAGCTCTCGCGGATGTTCCGCGACCGGCTCGCCGAGCTGCTCTAGGCGGGTTCCTTGCGCAGCTCGAGGTCCAGCGCTGCCAGGTCGAAGGAGATGCCTCCGGCGATGGATGGTCTGGGCATGTTCGTTCCTCTCAGGCAGGGTGCGACGCGCGGCGATCGAGACAGCGGCCGCCTTCGCTCTCCCACCTCTGGACTGCCCTGGTCCGGCGAATTCTCTCCGCCGCTTCCGCATGCGTGGGACTTGCGACAGCGGGAACTGCGACGAGCATCGCGCCCAGTCCGCCGTGCGAGGCCACGCTCGCCTCGAACGCCGCCCAGGCAGCCTCGAGGGCGGAGAGCGCCTGCTGATCGGCCAGCGTGGCGACGAACCGCGCCTCGCACTCGTAGTCGGAACAACCGGGACAGCCCGGCGCGATCGCCTGCTGGCCCTGCAGCACCACCGAGGCGGGCACGCTGTACTCGCCCGAGCAGGCACCGCAACGAACCCTGATGGCCACATGATCGAGAATGCTCATTCCGGATCTCCTTTTCCGATCCGTCTCTGCATTCGCGATGCCATCAAGCCGGGCGCGACCCGGCTCCGTAGGCGCGCAGGCGGCGCCAGAGCGTGTTGCGCGCGAGCCCCAGCACGCGCGCCGCCTCGGCCTGGTTGCCGCCGCAGGAATCGAGCACCGCCAGCACGTGCTCGCGTTCGACGTCCGCGAGCGGCCGCATCGAAGACCGCGGAGCGCGGGGCCGCCGGACCTCGTCGGGAAGGTCTTCCGCCCGCACCTCCGCGCCCTCGGCCAGCGCCGCCCCGTGGCGGACGGCGTTGGAGAGCTCGCGGATGTTGCCCGGCCAGCGATAGGCGAGCAGCGCGCGTTCCGCGTCGCGGGAGAAAGCGCGCGCCTTGGTGCCCTTCTCCAGCTCGAGCAGCTGGAGGGCGATGGGCAGGATGTCCTCCTTCCGCTCGCGCAGCGGCGGAAGCGTGAGGGCGAAGACGTTGAGCCGGTAGAAGAGGTCCTCGCGGAACGCGCCGCGCTCCACCTGGCCGCGCAGCTCGCGGTGCGTCGCCGCGAACACCCGCACGTCGGCGCGATGGGCGCGGTTGGAGCCGACCCTGCGCACCTCGCCGTCCTGGAGCACGCGAAGCAGCTTGGCCTGCAAGGGCAGGGGCAGCTCGGCCACCTCGTCGAGGAGGAGGGTGCCGCCTTCGGCCTCTTCGAAGAGTCCGGCCTTGTCGCTCACGGCGCCGGTGAAGGCTCCCCGCGAGTGGCCGAAGAGCTCGCTCTCCAGCAGATCGCCGGGCAACGCGGCGCAGTTCACCGCCAGGAAGGGCTTGCCGGCGCGCGGGCTCGTCGCATGGAGCACGCGGGCGAGCACCTCCTTGCCCGTGCCCGTCTCGCCTTGCAGGACCACCGGCGCGGAGGCGCGGGCCAACGCCGCCGCGCGCACCAGCAGGCTCCGCATGAGCGGGCTTTCGGCCACCATCCGCGAGCACCGCGCCGCGCCTCCCTCGAATCGGGTGCGCAGGCTGCAGGCGCGGCAGAGGTCTCCCCGGTCGAACGGCGTCCCGCAGGCCATCTGTTCCATGTGTTCCAGTATAGCGCAGTCGGCCGTCGCCCGCACCTGCGAGCCGCGTTGGCTCGCCGTTTGCTCCAAGGCGGGCGGAGGAATCCGATGACCGCATTCATCGACGGAAAGCTGCTCGAGGACGTGATCACCACCCTGCAGCGCATGCTCGGCGCCGGCGACCTCAACGCCGTATCCAGGCTCGAAGTGGACGGCGGCGACGTCTTCGTCGATCTCGACGAGACCGGGCCCGTCTGCCGGCAGTGCAAGCACACCGCGCACGAGATCCGGACGGCGCTCGAATTGCTGCCGCGCGTGGACCACGCCTACGTCGCGTTCGGACCCGAAGGCCCGACGCCCGGCGCCGCCTGAACAGGGGCGTTCCATCCTGGAGCAAATGCGGGCGAGGGGAGAGGCAAGGCCCCTCTGGAAGGCCGCGGGCACGCGACTTGAAGAGGATCCGGTGCAAGGAGGAATCATCCGATGAAGACCCAGACGACCCGGAACGACGCCGGTGAGCTCGACGTGCGCGTCATCGCGCCGCCCCGGAAGCACCCCACCATCCTGTCGCGCTACGAGGCGCTCCAGCCGGGCGAGTCGTTCACGCTGGTGAACGACCACGATCCCAGGCCGCTCTATTACCAGTTCAATGCCGAGCAGGCCGGCCGCTTCGAGTGGGAGTATCTCGAGCAGGGGCCGTCCGTCTGGCGCGTCCGCATCGGCAAGACGAGGAGCTGACCATGGGCGCGAACATCCCCGCGCCGGTGCGCTCGGCGCGCGAGAAACTGCTCGACGCGCGGCCCATCCTCGCCACGGGCGGCGACCCGTTCCGGCTGATCATGCGGACGGTGGGCGAGCTCGCGCCCGACGAGGCGCTGCATCTGCTGGTGGGATTCGATCCCGTCCCGCTCTACGCGGTGCTGGGCGCCCAGGGCTTCGCCTCGCACACGCAGTCCGAAGGCGGCGTCTTCCACGTCTGGTTCTGGCGCGAGGCGCGGCCCGCGCGGCCGCCGGTGGCGCCCTTCGAAGAGCGCTCCGGGCTGAAGGAACCGGTCGAACTGGATGTGCGCGGCCTCGAGCCGCCGCAGCCGATGATCGCCATCTTCGAGAAGCTGGCGGCGCTCGGCGACAACGCGCAGCTCCTCGTTCGCCACCACCGTGAGCCCGTGCTGCTCTACGAGAAGCTGGCCGCGCGCGGGTACGCCGCGCGCACCTCGCGGCGCGGCGAGGGCGACTACCTCGTGCACATCGCGCCGGCCTGGGTGTTCGAGAACGAGGCGGCCTGATGCAGGGCGGCCTCGCGACGCGGCACGCGCCGTCGTGGCGGCTGATCCAGGCGCACCTCGGCCTGGGCGTGGCCGGGCTGCTCGCCTTCGCCGTCGCGCTGGCCGCCTGCGCGCCCTCGCTGCAGGGCTTCTTCTTCCAGCCCACGTTGCTCGGGCTCGTGCACCTGTGCGTGCTGGGATGGTTGATGCCCATCGCCATCGGCGCGCTCCACCAGCTGGTGCCCGTCGTCTTCGAGGTGCCGGTGCGCTCGGAGCGGCTGGCCTGGATCGCGCTCGCGCTCTACGCCGCAGGCGCGCCGGGGCTGATCGCGGGCTTCTTCGGTCTCGACACGGCAGAGCCCTCGAGCCTTCTGCTTCCCGTCTCCGCCACCCTGACCGCGCTCGCGATCGTCCTCTACGCCGTCAACCTCCTGGCGACGCTGGCCGCGAGCACGCGGCGGACGCTGACCGGCGCCCACGTGATCGCTGCGCTCGGTTGGCTCCTCGTCGGGGTCACGCTCGGCGCGCTGATGGCGTGGAACCTGCGCGCCCCGTTCCTCCCGGTGTTCCACGTGGCCGTCCTGCGCGCCCATGCCCACGCTGCGGCGCTGGGCTTCTTCGGCCTGTTGATCATGGGCGTCGCCTACCGCCTGCTGGAGATGTTCCTGCTCTCGTACGGCGCGCCCGAGCGGTCTGGCTGGGTCGGGTTCGTCAGCGTGAACTGCGCGGTGCTGCTCCTCGCGGCGAGCTTCCTCGGCGCGGGCGAGGCATTCCTTCGAGCCGGGATCGCCTCCGCCGCGGTGGGCATCGGCGCGTTCGTCGTCCAGGTCCACGCCATCTTCTCGCGGCGAACCCGCCGCCGGACCGACGTGTCGTGGCACCACACCGCGACTTCGATCGCCTATCTCGGGCTGACCTTCGTCGCCGGCGCCGGCATCGCGCTCCTTCCGGCGAGCGAGCCGTGGTGGGATCGCCTGCACCTCGCCTACGCATTGCTCGCCATCCCCGGGTTCATCGGCACCATCGTGGTCGGCCAGCTCTACAAGATCGTGCCGTTCCTGGTCTGGCTGCACCGCTTTTCGCCGTTCGTCGGGCTGAAGAAGGTGCCGTCCGCGAGCGAGCTTCTCCCCGAGGGGCCCAAGCGCGTGCAGTACTTCGCCATGCACCTCGGACTTCTCGGGCTGGTGGCCGGTGTGCTCGCCGACTGTTCTCCCCTGCGGACAGCCGGAGCGCTGCTGTTCGCGGGCTCGGCGATGCTCTTTGCCCGCAACCTGGGCGTCATCCAGACGAGGCAACCATGATCGCCGAAACCGACGTGATGGCCGCGCTGCGCAACGTCTACGATCCGGAGACGTGCCTCAACGTCGTCGATCTCGGGCTCATCTACTCGATCGCCGTGCGCCCCGAGCCGGGCGCGGTGGAGGTGTCGATGACCTTCACCACGCCGGCCTGTCCCGCCGGCGGCGCCATGCTGGAGGGCGTGGAGCGCGCCGTGCGCCGCCTGCCCGGGGTGAGCGAGGTGGACGTGGAGGTGACCTTCGAACCGCGCTGGACGCCGGAACGGATCAGCGCCGAGGGCCGGGCATTGCTCGGATGGTGAGACGGAACGGGTCCTCCATCGAGCCCGCCCCGTCAGCCGGATCCAATCAGTGCCTGTCGCGCGGCGGGGCCTTCGCCCAGCGCGCGTCCTTCGGATTGAACACCATCGGGCGCAGGTAATCGTTCGGGTCCACCGTCCAGAGCAGCTCCGGCCGCTGCTCCTCCGGGATGCTCATGGCCTCGAGCTGCTTTTCGTAGCCGACCTTCCACTCCAGCGACGACGACTCCAGCGCCACGGCGGTCACGTGCGCGGGAATGAAGACCTTCGGCTTCACGTGGGTGATGTAATCGACGATGTCGCGCTCGCCGTTGATTCCGAATCCGAGGCTGACCACCGAGCCGATGTGCACGTCGGTGGGGCCCAGCTCCTCCATGCGGCTCGCCACCTGCGCCCCGACGGCCGGGCCGAAGCACCCGCGCACGTCCTGGCCGGGCTGGCTGGGAGTGGGCGGGGTCACGGCTTGGAGATTATTGGGCAGCGCGCACCCCTCGCGCAGCGCGCCGCTGGAGTTGTGCCAGACGAAGGTGAACTGGTTGTCGCCCCGCAGGCGGAAGGAGAAGAAGAGGGCGATGGGGCCGCCCTGGCCGGCGCGCGAGGTGGAGATGTCGAGGACGCTGGAGAGCGGGATCCCCCTGGGGAACATGGCCGCGTCGCGCGAGTCGGCGATGTTGCAGGGAGGAGCGCAGGCGCCGGCGACCGGGCTGTTGATCACCACCGGCGGAAAGGACGTGTCCTGCGGCGCCGTGTTGGTCGAGTGCAGGTGCTTGAAGGCGCGGATGGTCGCCACCGGCTCGAGCTGGTCGATGGTCGCCACCTCGCTGCCCGGAATCGATCCGCGCGACGTCACGCCCACGCAGTTCGCGCGAGCTGCGGCGCCGAAGAGCTTGACCGCGTCGAGCTGCATGTTGTCGCAGGTCTCCGGCGACGCGTAGATGGGGATGTTCCCGAGCTTGCCGGAGATGAACTCCGCGTTGTCGGCGTGGTCGAAGTGCCCGTGGCCGAGGAAGATCGCTTCCGGATGGAGGTCGACCAGGTCCTGGATGACGAACGGCGTGCGGCCCGGCATCACCTCGAGGCGGGTGACGAAGGAGTCGAGCAGCACCACGCGCCCTTTCACCGAGACCGCATACGACGAGTTGGTGAACCAGGAGATGATCACCAGATCGCGCGAGACCTGGCCGGTGGCCTGGTCGACGTGCTCGGCGCCGAAGAACTTGTTGCGGGCGGCGATCGTCGCCGGATCGCCCTTCGGGTCGGCGCGGACGGCGGATGCCAGCATCAACACAGCGAGAAACGAGCAGATTGAGAGCGAGGGAATTCGCTTCACCATGACAGGTCTTCTCCTGGATGAAGTGGGGGGGCTTTCGCCTGCTGGGTATGCCGTGGCGCGCGCGAAGGTCAAGACGCGCCGCGAAAGCCCGCTGGACGGCTGCGGCGCGGGCTGTTAACGGAAAAGCAGGAGCGAGGGCCGAAGCGGTGGGAACTCCCTTCATCGAATTCCGCAACGTCACCGTCATGCGCGACGACGTAGTCGCGCTCGACCGGCTCGACCTGCGCATCGAGGAGGGCGAATGCGTGGCGGTGCTGGGGCCCAACGGCGCCGGCAAGTCCACCCTGGTGCAGGCCCTGACGCGCGAGGTGTACCCGCTGGCGGGAGGCGAGCCGTCCTCGCTGCTCGTCTACGGGCGCGAGCGCTGGGACCTCTTCGAGCTGCGCAGCCTCCTGGGAATCGTGACCTCCGAGCTGGTGCACGCCTGCACCGGGCGCTACACGGCGCTGGAGACGGTGCTCTCCGGGTTCTTCGGCAGCATCGGCGTCTGGCGCCACCACCACGTCACCGGCGAGATGCGCGCGCAGGCATGGGAGGCGCTCGAGCTGATGCAGCTCTCCGACCTCGCCGGCCGGCGCCTCACCGAAATGTCCTCCGGCCAGGTCCGCCGCGCCGTCATCGCCCGCGCGCTGGTGAACCGGCCCCGCGCGCTCCTGCTCGACGAGCCCACCACCAGCCTCGACGTTCTCGGCAAGCGCGAGATGCGCGCGGCCATCGCAAGGCTCGCGCGCTCCGGCGCGAGCGTGGTGCTGGTCACCCACCAGCTCGAGGACGTGGTCCCGGAGATCGGGCGCGTCGTCACCCTGCGCCGCGGGCGCGTGCTGCACGACGGGCCCGCAGGCGAGATCCTCCGGGAAGGTCCGCTGCGCGAGCTGTTCGGAGACGGACTCACGCTGCACGAGATCGGCGGCGTGCGCCTGCTCCTCTGACGCCCGCCTTTGACATTTCAGTGCCGGCGGAAGGATGATCGGGAGCCAACGAACCCCTGCTCGCTGTCGGAGGTAGTCCATGGCGCCTCGACGCGGAATCACCCGCCGCAGTTTTCTCCAAACCGCCTCGCTCGCCGCGGCGAGCCTGGCCGCGCCCCGCGCCTTCGCCGCCAAGGCGCCGGACCTCAAGCTGAAGAAGCCGATCAAGATCGGCTGCCAGGGCATCCTCTCCGGCCCGCTGGGCGGCTACGGCGAGTTCATGCGCAAGGGCGCCACCATGGCGATGGAGCAGATCAACGCCGAGGGCGGCATCGGTGGCAGCCCCATCGAGCTGAACTTCCGCGACGAGGAGCTGAAGGTGGACGTGGGGGTGAAGAACGCCCGCTACTTCGTCGACGACTGGGGCGCCGACTTCCTCATCGGCATCGACTCCAGCGCGGTGGCGCTGGCGGTGGGCGAGATCATGCCCACGCTCAACAAGGTGCTGATCGTCACCCACGGCGCCACCGAGAAGTACAACGAGGACCTGGTCTACAAGCG
>DATDMU010000259.1:0-2894 GCA_036518615.1 Myxococcales bacterium | reverse complement strand
GTCATCGGCAACACGCCGGACGGGAAGAACATCAACCGCGGCTTCGGCGCCCTGCACCCCGAGACGATGTGCAAGGTGGTGAAGAAGACGTCCGCCAACCTGGGCATCGCGCTGGACGGCGACGCGGACCGCCTGATCGTCTCGGACGAGCACGGCAACGTGGTGGACGGCGACGCGGTGATGGCGATCTGCGGGCTGGACCTGATCCGCCGCCGCGCGCTGCCGAAGAAGACGCTGGTCGCCACGGTGATGAGCAACATGGGCCTCGACCGCTGCATCGCGAAGGCCGGCGGGCGCGTGGTGCGCACGCGCGTCGGCGACCGCTACGTGGTGGAGGAGCTGCGGCGGGGCGGGTACAGCTTCGGCGGCGAGCAGAGCGGGCACCTCGTGTTCCTCGATCACGCCACCACCGGCGACGGCACCGTGGCGGCGCTCTCGCTGCTCTCGGTGATGGTGGAGAGCGGCAAGCCGGTGTCCGAGCTGGCCCGGTGCATGGAGGTGTTCCCGCAGGCGCAGCTGGGGCTGGCGGTGAAGAGCAAGCCGGAGCTGGGCTCGCTGCCCGGCGTGATGCGGGCCATCCGCGACGCGGAGAAGAAGCTGGGCGCGAACGGGCGCGTGCTCGTGCGCTACAGCGGGACGGAGCCGAAGGTGCGGGTGCTGGTGGAGGGGCCGGAGCAGAAGAGCATCGACGGGCTCGCGGCGCAGATCGCCGGGGAGCTGAAGAAGGCGATCGGCGCGTAGAGCGGCGGGATCAAGGGAACGGGTTTGGGTTTAGGGAACGGGGATCAGGTTCCCTGAACCTGCTACACTCGGGCCATGCGGCTCGGAGTCAATATCGATCACGTCGCGACGCTGCGGCAGGCCCGGAAGGGCCGCTATCCGGATCCGGTGGCCGCCGCGGTGATGGCGGAGCTGGGCGGGGCGGACCAGATCACGCTGCACGTGCGCGAGGATCGAAGGCACGTGAACGATCGCGATCTCGAGCTGTTGCGCAAGACGATCAACGGCACGCTCAATCTGGAGATGGCGGCGGTGCAGCAGATGCTGGAGCTGGCGCTGCAGCAGCGGCCGGACACCGCGACGCTGGTGCCGGAGCGGCGCGAGGAGCTGACCACCGAGGGCGGCCTCGACGTGATCGCGAACCGCGAGGAGGTGCGCAGGGTGGCGCGCGCGCTCCGCGACGGCGGCGTCGAGGTGTCGCTCTTCGTGGACCCCGACCTCGAACAGATCCAGGCCAGCCACCGGGCCGACGCGCAGGCGGTGGAGCTGCACACCGGCCGCTACTGCGAGGCGCGCGGTCCACAGGAGAGGGCGCGCGAGCTGGCGCGGGTGGTGGAGGCGGCGAGGGCGGCCTCCCGGGCCGGTCTGCGCGTCGCCGCCGGCCACGGCCTCGACTACTGGAACGTGCGCGCGGTGGCGGAGATCGAGGAGATCACCGAGCTGAACATCGGCTACGCCATCGTCTGCCGGGCCGTGCTCACGGGGCTGGCCCAGGCGGTGCGCGACATGAAGGAATTGATCGGATGAGGCTCCTGACCGCCGCCGCGCAGCGCGAGCTCGATCGGCTTGCGGCGGCGGAGGCGGACCTGCCCACCCGGGTGCTGATGGAGAGCGCCGGCGCGGCGGTGGCGCGAGCCGTGGCCACGCTCCAGCCGCGCAAGGTGGTGGTGTTCTGCGGTCCGGGCAACAACGGCGGCGACGGATCGGTCGCCGCGCGGCTGCTGCACGACTCCTGCGAGGTATATACCTGGTATACGCGGCCGCCGGAGTCGCTCAAGGGCGATGCGGCGCTCGCTGCCAGGGCGTGGCTCGCCAGCGGCGGCGAGGCGGCGAGGAGCGCGCTGCGCGGCGGGCCGGGCATCGTGGTGGTGGACGCCGTCTTCGGCAGCGGCCTCACCCGGCCGCCCGAAGGCCGCGAGGCCGAGGCCATCCGCACCATGAACGCGGCGCGCGAGCGCGGAGCCCTGCTCGTCTCGGTGGACGTGCCGAGCGGCGTCGACTCGGACACCGGCCACGTGTACCCGGTCCACGTCGCGCGGGCGGACGTCACCGTCACACTGCACGCGCCCAAGCGCGGCCTCTACCTCCATCCCGGCGCGGAGTGCGCCGGCCGGATCGAGGTCGCGCCCATCGGCATCCCCCGCGCGCTGGAGGAGAAGCTTTCCGGGCCGCGCTGCGAGTTGATCGACGAGGACTGGGCGAAAGCGCAATTTCCCCCGCGCCCGCGCAACGCGCACAAGAACGACTTCGGGCACGCGCTGGTCGTTGCGGGCTCCGCGGGAAAGAGCGGCGCCGCCGCGCTGGTGTGCGAGGCGGCGCTGCGCTGCGGCGCCGGCCTCGTCACCCTGGCTGCCCGGCCGGAGGTGGCCGCTGCCCTGCACGGGCTCCCCGAGGCCATGTTCGTCGAGCTTCCCGGGCAGGGGCCGCTGGGCCCCGAAGACCTGCCCGCGCTGCTCGACGCGCTGAAGGGAAAGACCGCTCTCGCCATCGGTCCGGGCATCCCGCGCGGCCCCCGCACCGCGCCGCTCATCGGCGAGCTGCTGGCCGCGGCCGAGGCCGCCGTCCTCGACGCCGATGCGCTCAACGCGCTGGCCGAGCAGCGCGAGCGGATCGCGGAGTGGGTGGCGAAGGCCCCCACCCGGCCGCTCTTCACGCCGCATCCGGGCGAGTTCGCGCGGCTGACCGGCGAGGAGACGGAACGGGTGCTGGCCGATCGCCTGGACGCGGCCGCGCGCGCGGCGCAGCGCTTCGGCGCCTCGTTCGTGCTCAAGGGCGCGCACAGCGTGGTCGCCGATCCGGAAGGCGCGACCGCGGTGTGCGCCGCCGGAAATCCGGGGATGGCCACCGCCGGGGCAGGCGACGTCCTCACCGGCATCGCGGCCGCGCTCTTCGCC
>DATDMU010000258.1:0-3961 GCA_036518615.1 Myxococcales bacterium | reverse complement strand
GATCGAGCGCTTCTGATCGGATCGCGCGCCTCGCGGCTGAAATGCGGCGACTCGATGCATTGCAGAAGGCGCTGAGGCTGCTCGCGGCGCGGCAGCGGACCGAGCTGGAGCTGCGCAAGGCGCTGCAGTCGTTTGCGCCTGGCGAGGTGGATTCTGCGCTGGCGCGGGTGAAGGAGCTGGGCTACATCAACGACCGCGAGACGGCCCGCGCGCGCGCCCGGACGCGGGTCGGGCAAGGAGAGGCTCCGCGGCTCGCCGCAAGAAAGCTCTCCGCGCAGGGAATCGCCGCGGCCGATGCCCGCGCCGCGGCGAGCGAGGCGGCGGAGGGCGCGGGGGAAGAGGAGCTGGCGGCCCGGGCGCTGTACCGCAGGCTCCGCGGCCGGAAGCCGGCCTCGGAGCGGGAAAAGCTGCGCCTGTTGCGGGCGCTGATCGCGAAGGGCCACCGCCCCTCCGTGGCGGCGCGGGCGCTGGGGATGACCTGGGAAGGCGATGATGACCTCGAAGAGACTTAGCGCCTTGTGCCTCGCCTCGCTGTGCGCCTGCGGCCACGGCAAGGACAATATCGACATCACCAAGCCGGTGACCGGCGCCGAGGCGAGCAACGCCGCCATCGCCTACAACAAGGCGCAGCAGGAGAAGAAGGACCAGAACTTCATGGAAGCGACGCGCCTGCTCGAGTACGTGCGCACGAACTTCCCCTACTCGCAGTACGCCGCGCTCTCGCAGCTCTCGCTCGCCGACATGGCCTTCGATCGCGAGGACTGGAGCGCCGCGGCCACGCAGTACCAGGACTTCGTCAAGAGCCACCCTTCCCATCCCAAGGCCGACTACGCGGCCTACCGGGTGGGCCTCGCCTACTTCCAGGACCGGCCCTCCGACCTGTTCCTCCTGCCGCCCGCCTACGAGAAGGACCAGGCGCCGGTGCGCCAGGCGCTGGAGGCGCTGAACCGGTTCGTCTCCGCCTATCCGAAGAGCGAGTACCTCTCCAAGGGCCGGGCGATGATCGCCGACTGCCGCGAGCTGCTCGCGGCGCACGAGCGCTACGTGGCGGAGTTCTACTCCAAGCACGAGCAGTGGCGCGGCGCCGCGCAGCGCTACATGACGCTGGCCGACACCTACGGCGACCTGCGCGACGGCAAGATGAAGGGCGAGTCGCTGTGGAGCGCCGCCAACGCCTGGCGCAACGCCAACGACCCCGGCGACGAGCGCGCGGTGCTGCGCCGGCTGGTGCAGGAGGCCCCGAACAGCCCGCATCTCAAGCAGGCGGAGCAGAGGCTGGCGCAGATTCCCGCCGCCGCCCCGGAGACGAAGCCCGCGCCGGAAAAGCCCGCGCCGGGCAATGCCGCTCCCGCCGGCGTGCCGGAGACCCCGCCCACGGAGACGCCGCAGACTCCGCCGGCGCCGCCGCCGCTCAAGCCTCCGCTCACGCCGCCGGGCGGCTGATCGTGGTACGTTCGCCGGCGAAGATGGCGGACCGCGAGAGCACGGACGACCACCTGCGGGAGCTGGTCGCCCTCGGCAAGGAGCACTTCCAGCGCGGCGACTACTCCGGCGCGGCGGGCCACCTCGAGCAGGTGGTGGCGCTGGGCGCGCGCTTCGCCGACGTGCACCACATGCTCGGCGTCATCTACCACCAGCTCGGCGAGTTCGAGCCGGCGCAGCGCGCGTTCGAGAAGGCGCTGGAGATCAACCCCGACTACACCGAGGCCGCGCTCAACCTCGCCATCGTCTGCAACGACCTCGGCCAGTACGACCGCGCCCGGCAGGTCTACGGGAACGCGGTGGGGCGGGCGAAGAGCCCGCAGAAGCGCGACGCCAACGGCGACCAGCCGCTCGACCCCTACACCCGGGGAAAGATCGCCAACCTCCTCGCCGCGGTGGGCGACGGCTACCTCTCGGTGCGCAGGCCCTCCGACGCCGCCTCCGAATACCGGCGCGCGCTCTCGCTCTGCCCCACCTTCGTGGATCTGCGCCTCAAGCTCGCCCAGGCGCTGCAAGAGGGCGGCGACCTCGAGGGAGCGCTCGCCGAGCTTCGCGTCGCGGTCCAGCACTCGCCGGCCTGGCTGCCGGCGCGCGTGGCGCTGGGCACGGCGCTGTACGCGGGCGGCAGGCTCGACGAGGCCATGGCGCAATGGGAAGAGGTGCTGCGCGCCGATCCGCAGCACCGCACCGCGGGCATGTACCTCAAGCTTGCGCGCTCGCAGGCGCACAAGGAAAAGGCGTGAGCGGCCCGGCCTTCGCGCTGCGCTTCATCTCCGGCAAGTACCAGGGCGGCGAGTATCCCCTGGCCGACAGCGGCGAGGTGGTGATCGGAAGGTCGAGCGAGCTGGACCTGGTGCTGATCGAGGACATGGTCTCGCGCAAGCACGCGCGGCTCACGCTGCAGCCGGGGCAGATCACCATCTCCGACCTCGGCTCCACCAACGGCACCTTCGTGAACGGCGAGAAGGTGCAGCGCGCGCGGCTCAAGGAAGGCGACCGCATCCTCATCGGCACCAGCATCCTCAAGCTGGTGAGCGTGGCGCGGCAGGCGGGCGCCGTGGACGCCAAGGCGGCGCAGCAGAACCTGGAGCGGACCGCAGAGGCGCAGGAGAAGCGCGCGGGCGGCCGCAGCGCGGTGCAGGGGCGGCTGGAGGAGGTTCCTTTGGTGGACCTCCTGCAGCTCCTCAGCACCTCGAAGAAGACCGGCGCCATCGTCATCAAGGGCTACCGCGGCGGGCGCGTGCACCTTCGCGCCGGCAAGGTGGTCAGCGCGGTCATCGACGCGGACCCCACGCTCCCGCCGAAGAAGGCGCTCTTCCGGATGGTCTCGTGGACCCAAGGCGGATTCGAGTTCGTGCCGCAGGAGGGCGACCTTCCGCCCATGCCCGACGAGATCTCCGAAGGCACCGAGCAGCTGGTGATGGAGGCGATGCAGCAGCTCGACGAGCTGGGCCGCGGCGACCTGCCGGCGCCCACCGCCGCCATCGGCATCGCCATGCCGCTCGGGCCGCGCCTGAGCGAGCTGTCGCAGGAGGAGCTGGACCTCGTCCAGCTGGTGCACAACTACGGCGTCGTCCAGGCGGTGCTCGACCGCGCGGGCGGCAGCGATCTCGAGGTCTCGGAGAAGCTGCTCGCCCTGCTCCGCCGCGGCTACCTGCGGCAGTTCTGATGCTTCCTAGGGCGAGGCGGCGCGGGCGGCCGCGGCGGTGGCGTCCCAGATCTGCCGCTTGAGCTCGAGGAACCGGGGAGAGAAGCGCGTCTCGACGTTGCGCGGGCGGGGGAGGTCCACCGTGAATTGCGCCTTCAGCCTCCCCGGCCGCGCCGAGAGGACGAGGATGCGGTCGGCGAGATAGAGCGCCTCCTCCGCGTCGTGGGTGACGAACACCACCGTCTTGCGCCGCTTCTCCCAGAGCCGCGCGAGCGCGTCCTGCATCCGCGCGCGGGTCTGCGCGTCGAGCGCGCCGAAGGGCTCGTCGAGCAGGAGGATGGCGGGATCGGTCGCCAGCACGCGCGCCACCTCCACCATCTTGGACATGCCCGCGGACAGCTCCTTGGGATAGGCCGACTCGAACGCCGCGAGCCCGATCAGCTCGAGCAGCTCGTCGCTGATCGCCCGCCGCGCCGGCGCGTCGAGGTTCTTGGCGCGCAGGCCGAACTCGAGGTTCTCGCGCACCGTCATCCAGGGGAAGATCGCCTCCTCCTGCAGAACGTATCCGCGTTGCCAGCCGGGGCCGCCGATCGGCTCCCCGCGGCAGCGGACCGTCCCCGTCGCCGGCGCCTGGAAGCCGGCGAAGATGCGCAAGAGCGTCGTCTTTCCGCATCCCACCGGGCCCAGCAGGGCGACGAACTCGTTGTCCCCGATCTGGAGGTCGATGCCGTCCAGCGCCCGGGTGGGCGTGCGGCCCGGGTAGCTGTAGGTCACGCCGATGGCCTCCAGCACCGGCGCGGTCACGAGGCGCTCCGCCTCATCCAGCGGGTG
>DATDMU010000257.1:0-15435 GCA_036518615.1 Myxococcales bacterium | reverse complement strand
TGGGCACGGTGGTGGCCGAGCGCAAGGTCGAAGGGCTCGCCGGGCAGAAGCTGCTCCTCGTGCAGCCCGTCGATCACCTGCGCAACGACGCGGGCCCGCTGGAGGTGGCGGTGGACACCGTGCGCGCCGGACGCGGAGATCTGGTCTTCCTGGTGGGCTCGCGCGAGGCCGCGCTGGCGCTGACGCCGTCCTTCGTGCCGGTGGACGCGGCGGTGGTGGGCATCGTCGATTGGGTCGCGGTATGATCCTCTGCAAGGTGCTCGGTCCGGTCATCGCCACCGAGAAGCATCCTGCCTTCGCCGGGCTGAAGCTGCTGGTGGTGCAGCCGGTGGACGAGCGCGGCGCGCCCTCGGGAAAGAGCTTCCTCGCGGTGGACCGCGCCGTCCAGTCGGGCGAAGGCGACACCGTGCTGGTGCTGCGCGAGGGGACCGGTATCCGCCAGCTCTTCGGCTTGCCGAAGGAGAGCAACCTGCCCATCCGCTCGTGCATCGTGGGCATCGTCGATGCCGCGGTGGCCGGCTGATGCATCCGCTGCTCCGCGCGCAGGTGGCACAGGCCGCGCGCAGGCTGCACGCCGCCGGCTGGGTGGCGAACCACGACGGCAACGTCTCCGCCCGCATCGGTCGCGAGCGCTTCGTCATCACTCCGACCGCCACCTCCAAGGCCGAGGTGGACGAGGCCTCGCTGGTGGTCATCGACCTGCAGGGAAGGGTGGTGGAAGGCGTGCGCAAGCCGCCCGGCGAGACGGAGCTGCACCTCGCCGCCTACCGCGCGCGGCCGGACGTCGGCGCCGTGCTCCACGCGCATCCGCCCTACGCCACCGCCTTCGGGGTGGTCCGCGTGCCGCTCGAGCCGGTCTGCCTGCCGGAGGCGGTGGTTTCGCTCGGCCGCATTCCGCTGGCGCCGTTCGCCATGCCGAAGAGCCCGCTGGCGACGGAAGCGGTCTCGCGCTGCGCCGCGGAGGCCGAGGCGATGCTGCTGCCCGGCAACGGCGCGCTCACGCTGGGGCCGGACGTGCAGCTCTGCCTTTTGCGCATGGAGCTCGTGGAACACCTCGCAACCGTCCTCCATCACGCCCGGGCGCTGGGCGGGGCGCTGCCCTTGTCCGAGGAGGAGATGGCCGCGCTCGCCAGGCAGCACCAGGACGCGTTCCCGCGAGGCAAGGCTTGAGCGCCGACGCGCTCATCGCCCGCTACGAGAGAGAGAAGTCGCGCGCGCTCGGGAACGCAGGCCGAAGAGGCGCGGGGCTCTACTACACGCCCGGCGAAATCGCGGATCAGGTGCTCGCCGCCGCGCTTTCGCAAGCCGGCGTCCGCCGCACCGCGCGCGTCCTCGATCCCTGCGCGGGCGCCGGCGCCTTCCTCGTGGCTGCCGCGCGCGCGGGGCTCTGCGACCTGCACGGGTTCGACCTCGATCCCGGCGCCCTGAAGGTGGCCCGCCGCGCGCTGGCGCTGTGCGGCGCGCGGGCAGAGCTGCGCCGGGCGGACGCGCTTCGATTCACCCCGCGGACGCCGGCGGACCTGGCAATTTCCAACCCGCCCTACGGCCACGTGGCGCTGCAGCGCGAGCGCCGGTTCCTCGCCCGCGCCTTCCCGGCCCTGCGCGGCGCGGAGATCGACCGCTATGCCGCGTTCCTGCTGCGCGCGCTGCAGCTGGTGCGGCCCGGCGGAGTGGCGGCGCTGCTCGTGCCCGACACCTGGATGTACCTCTCTCGCGCCGGCCCTTTGCGCGCGGAGGTGCTCGCGCAGGCGGAGGTGGCGGCCATCGTGGATCTGGGAAAGCCGTTCGCCTCGGCGAAGGACACCCGCGTGCAGGCGGTGGTGCTGGTGCGCAGGCCTGCAGCCGCGCGGGCGACCAAGGTGTCCCGCCTGGGAATTCCGCTCGCGGACGCGCCGCGCGAGGAGCTGGTGCGCACCGCCCGGGCGGGGTGGGCGGTGTACCGATCCGGGGAGGAGCGCGCGCTCTGCGCCGCGATGGAGGCGGTCTCCGTGAGGCTGGCGGACGCCTGCACCGTCCTCTACGGCATGCGGACCGGGAACAACGCCGTGCACGTCGCGCGGCGCGAGCCTCTCGCGGCGGAGGTTGGTCTCGTCGGGGGCGAGGACGTGGTGCCCTACGCGCTGCGCTGGCGGCCGAAGACGCTGCTCCAGCCGCTGCCGCTTCTGCCGCTGGTGCGGCGGCAGCAGGGATCTGCGCGCATCGCCGTGCAGCGGATCCGCACCAACGCGCAGGTTCCCTGGGCGCGCTGGCTGGAGGCGGCCCCGGTTCCCCCCGGGCGCGTCTGCCTCGATTCGCTCTCCACCCTCTCTTGCGACGGCGAGACGCGGCTGTGGGCCCTGCTCGCGCTGCTGCAATCGGTGGCGCTGCAGCGCTATCACCGGCTGCGGACGACCGACGTCAACGTGAAGCCCGGCGCGCTGCGCGAGCTGCCGGTGCCGCGCGCGCTGCTGGAATCGCCCGACGCGCTGGCGGCGCTCTCGCGCGAGCGCAGCCGCGTGGACGAATTGCCCCAAGCGGAGCTGCATGCCCTGGATCGGCGCATCGACGCCTGCGTCTACGGGCTGTTCGGCCTCTCAGCGCCGCTCGTCCGCGCCGCCGAGGAAGGGTTCTGGGCGGAGCGGTTTCCAGAGGAAATGCGGATGCTTGAGCGCTGGATGTCAGACCCCTCGGGCAAGCTTGCGCGCATGGAGGAAACAGCATGACCGCGCTCCTCGCCGCGCTCTTTGTCGCGCTCCTCGCAGCCCTCTGCCTGCTCGCCTCGGCCCGCGCCCAGGCTGTCCGGCTCGGCGCCGTGCTCGAGGCGCGGGATACGGAGCTTCTCCGCGTCCGTGCGACGGCGGCGGAAACGGCGCGCGCGCTCGACCGGACGCGCGAGGAGCGTGTGGCAGACGCCGCCCGCATCGCCACGCTCGACGCCGAGCTGCGCGCGAGCAAGGAGGAGCACGACAAGCTGCGGGAGACGTTTGCCTCGCTCTCGAAGCAGGCGCTCGACGCGAACAGCGGACACCTGCTCCAGCTCACGCGGCAGGTCCTGGAGCAGCTCCAGGAAGCGTCGAAGGCGGATCTCGACAAGCGCGCCTCCGCCGTCGAGGAGCTGGTCCGGCCGGTCAAGGAATCCCTCGGCGGCGTGGTGGAGAAGATCGGCAAGCTGGAAAAGACCAGCGAGGTCACCGCCGCGCGGTTCGCGGAGCAGGTGAAGAACCTCTGCGCGCAGGAGGAGAAGCTGCGCAGCGAGACGGCCAGGCTGTCGACCGCGCTTCGCGCTCCCGCGCAGCGCGGACGCTGGGGCGAGACGCAGCTGCGGCGCACGCTCGATCTCGCCGGACTCCGCCCCCACGTGGACTTCGACGAGCAGCCCGTCGCCCAGCTCGCGGACGGAGCGCTCCGGCCGGACGTGGTGGTTCGCCTGCCCGGAGGCAAGACCGTCCTGCTCGACTCCAAGGTGCCGCTGGAGGCGTACCTGCGCGCGGTGGACGCTCCAGACGACGAGCGCGAGGTGCACCTGCGCGCCCATGCGGCGCAGCTTCGCGCCCACGTCGATGCGCTCTCCCGCAAGCAGTACTGGGAGGCGTTCGCCGGCAGCCCGGAGATGGCGGTGCTCTTCCTGCCCAGCGACGGCCTTCTCGCGGCGGCGCTGGAAGCGGACCCGTCGCTGCACGAGGACGCCTTCGCGCGGCGCATCGTCCTCGCCACGCCCGCCACGCTGTTCGCCTTGCTGCTCACCATCGCCCACGTCTGGAAGCAGGACGCCGTGGCCGCCAACGCGAGGGAGATCGCCAACGAAGGCCGCGAGATGCACAAGCGCATCGCCGACCTGAGCAGGCACCTCGCCAGGCTCGGTCGCGCGCTGGAGAGCGCGCTCAAGACCTACAACGGCGCCGTCGGATCGTTCGACAGCCGGCTGCTGCCGGCGGCGCGGCGCTTCGAAGAGCTGGAGGCGAGCGCGGTCGACGTCCAGCTCGAGCCGCTCGCGGAGGTGGAGATCCTGCCGCGGCTCCCGCGCCCTTCAGGCGAGGAAGGGGTAGACGACGCGAACTGACCATTTCACGTTGACGTGAGCGTGGACGGCGACGGCCACGTCCACGTCACGTCCAGGCGCGGTTGCGTGCCTTGACCGCCCTTGGGGTGCAAGATAGCTTCCGCGCCCCGTGACCGTCCCCTCGCACAAGCCGCCGCGTTTCAAGCGAATCCTCCTCAAGCTGAGCGGCGAGGCGCTGATGGGCGAGGGCAAGTACGGCATCTCGCCGCGGACGTTGCAGCAGATCGCCCAGGAAGTCCGCGAGCTGGTGGAGATGGGGGTCGAGGTCGGCATCGTGATCGGGGGCGGAAACATCTTCCGCGGCGTCTCCGCCTCGACCGAGGGCATGGACCGCGCCAGCGCCGACTACATGGGCATGCTGGCCACCGTCATCAACGCGCTCGCGCTGCAGGACTCGCTGGAGAAGATCAACGTGTTCACGCGAGTGCAGAGCGCCATCGAGATGCAGCAGCTCGCCGAGCCGTACATCCGCAGGCGCGCCGTGCGCCACCTGGAAAAGGGCCGGGTGGTCATCTTCGCCGCCGGCACCGGCAACCCGTACTTCACCACCGACACGGCGGCGAGCCTGCGGGCCATGGAGATCCACGCCGAGGTGATCCTCAAGGCCACCAAGGTGGACGGCATCTACACCGCCGACCCGATGAAGGACCCCACCGCGACCCGCTACAAGACGCTCAGCTACATCGAAGTCTTGAAGAAGAACCTCAAGGTGATGGACTCCACCGCCATCTCGCTGTGCATGGACAACGACCTGCCCATCATCGTCTTCGACCTGGGCCAGCCGGGAAACATCCTGCGGGTGGTGCAGGGCGACGACGTGGGCACGCTGGTGGGCGAGCTGAAGCCGCAGCTGCAGCAGGAGGCGTGAGCCATGGGCATGGCAGAGGACGTGGTCGGCGATCTCAGGCAGCGCATCCTCAAGACCCTGGACGACCTGCGCCGCGAGCTCGCCAAGGTGCGCACCGGCCGCGCCAACCCGGCGCTCCTGGAGGGAGTGCGGGTGGATTACTACGGGCAGATGTCGCCGCTGCAGAACGTGGCCAACGTCACGGTGGCCGACCCGCGGCTGATCGTCATCAAGCCGTGGGAGAAGGCGATGATCCCGGTCATCGAAAAGGCCATCAACGCCGCCGGGCTGGGCATCAACGCCATGTCCGACGCCGAGATCGTGCGCCTGCCCATCCCTCCGCTCACCGAGGAGCGCCGCAAGGAATTCGTCAAGCTGGTCAAGCACAAGGGCGAGGAGCACAAGATCGCCATCCGCAACGAGCGCCGCGACGCCAAGGAGATGATCGAGGAGGCCGTCAAGGAGGGCGAGCTCACCGAGGACGACGGCAAGAAGGCGATGGAGAAGGTCCAGGTGGAGGTGGACGGCGGAATCAAGAAGGTGGACGAGATCATCGCGGGCAAGGAAAAGGACCTGATGCAGGTCTGAGCCGCGCCGCCGGGGCGGCTGCTCCCAAATCGTGCCTCCGGCATCAGGTCCCTGAGCATGTCCCTGGATCTCGGCGGGCTCGCAGCACCGGTGACCACCCTCGACGAGCTGGTGGATTACATCCGTGCGGCCGAGCGGCCGGCGGATCGCTGGCTCGTGGGCGTCGAGCACGAGAAGATCGGCGTACGCGGACCTGCTTTCGAGGCGGTGCCGTATCACGGGCGGCAGGGAATCCGCGATCTGCTCGACGCCATCGCGCGCGCCGCGGGCGGCACCCAGCACCGGCACAGGGAGAACGGCCAGCCCATCGCGCTGCTCTTCAAGGACGCCTCGGTCACGCTGGAGCCGGGCGGCCAGCTCGAGCTGTCGGGAGCGCCCTGGCAGTCGTTCGCCGAGATCCGCCGCGAGATCGAGGACCACCTCGCCGAGGTGCGGCGCGACTCGCAGGGCATCTCCTGGCTGGCGGCGGGGTACCGCCCGTTCGGGACGCGGGACCAGGTGCCGTGGATGCCCAAGGGCCGCTACGCCGCCATGAAGGAATCGCTCGGCCCGCGCGGGCGGCTGGCCCTGGACATGATGCTGATGACCGCCACCGTGCAGGCGAACCTCGACTGGAGCGACGAGGAGGACCTGGCCTCGAAGGTGCGCGCCGCCACCGCCGTCTCGCCCGTCGTCACCGCCATGTTCGCCAACAGCCCCATCGTGTCCGGACGGGACTCCGGCTTCCTCGACTACCGCTACCAGGTCTGGCGCGAGACCGACGACGCCCGCTGCGGGCTGCTCGAGCAGATGCTGCAGCCGGGCTGGGGCTATCGCCGGTATGTCGAATGGGCAGTGGACGTGCCCATGCTCTTCATCCGCAACGGCACCGACTACGTGGACGCGCGGCAGCAGACCTTCCGGAGCTGGCTGACCACCGGCAAGCTGGCGAGCGGCGAGAAGGCGCAGCCCACGCTCTCGCACTGGATCGATCACCTGAGCACGCTCTTTCCCGAGGTGCGCGTCAAGCGGGTGCTCGAGCTTCGCGGCGCGGACATGGTGCCGCTGCCGCTTCTCTATGCGCTTCCGGCGCTCTGGGTGGGATTGCTCTACGATGCCGGCGCCCGCCGCGCCGCGGCAGAGCTGACGTCCCGCTGGTCGTTCGCCGAGCTGGTCGAGTTCCAGGGGAACGTGGCGCGGGACGCACTCGCGGCGAAGGGCCCCGGCGGCGTCACCGCGCTGGAGCTCGCCCGCGATCTGGTGCCCATCGCGAGGGCGGGCCTGAAGGGATGGCGGCAGGTTTCCGGATTCGACGAATCCGCGCACCTCGACCCTCTTTCGGATATCGTAAGCTCCGGCCGGACGCTCGCCGAGCGCGTGCGCGATGCGTACGAGGCGTCCGGCCGCGATCCCGCCTCCGTCCTGCCCCTCTGGCGAATTGCCTGAGATTCATCAAAGGAGAAGATGAGACCATGATGATCGCCCTCGCAGCCCTGATCGCAGCCGCGCCGCTCACCCTCGAAGCCGATCCTGCGCACAGCTCTGCCGCCTTTTCGGTGAAGCACATGGTGGTGACCACCGTCCACGGCCAGTTCGACAAGGTGGCGTCCACCCTGCAGCTCAACAAGGACGACCCGACCAAGAGCAGCGTGGAGGTGAAGATCGACGCCGCTTCCGTCGACACGCACAACGAGAAGCGCGACGGCCATCTCAAGTCGGCGGACTTCTTCGACGCGGAGAAGTGCCCGGAGATCACCTTCAAGTCGGAAAAGATCCAGAAGGCCGGCAAGAGCTACAAGATCACCGGGCCGCTCACGATGCATTGCCAGACCAGGCCGGTGACGCTGCAGGCGGTGTTCAGCGGGCCGCAGAAGACGCCCACGGGCAGCACCGTCTACGCCGCGGAGGTGACGGGCAAGCTCAAGCGCAGCGACTGGGGCCTGAAGTGGAACAAGGCGATCGAGGGCGGCGGCGTGGTGGTCTCCGACGACGTCAACCTCGACCTGAACTTCGAATACGGCCAGAAGCCCGAAGCCAAGAAGGAAGCCCAGGCCGAATCGAAGCAGGAAAAGAAGTAGATCCCGCGTTCAACCGCGCAGCTCCGCCGCGATGACCGCCGCGGCGGAGCGCGCCTTCTCCAGCTGGTCGGGCGGGAAGGAGATGGCCGCCACCGCCGGGTGCCCGCCGCCGCCGTAGCGCTCGGCGATGCGCGCCAGGTTGTGCCGGCGCAGCTCCTGCTTCCAGGGATTGGACCCGAGCGAGATCTTGCTGCGCCCCGGTCCGCGCGAGACCGACACGGTGTAGAGCGTGCTCTCGTCCGCGGCGTAGGCGATGAACTTGTTGACGTTGTCCACGCCCAGGTCGGCGAGGTCGTAGGTGGCGACGCCGCCCTCCAGGCGGATGCGGCCGCGGACCAGCTCGACCACCTGGTGGTGGCGCGCGAGCAGCGGCTGCAGCGGACCGGTCACCCACGGCTCGCGCAGCACCGCCGAGAGCGGCCGATCGGACAGCTCGCGGATCAGCTTCGGGCAGAGGGCCGGGTCGCGGGTGGCCTCGATGAGCAGCATGAGCTGCATGGCAGGCTCGTCGAGCTCCACGGCCATGCGCGGGTTGGGAAAGAGCGCGCCGTCGATGATCTCCGCCCAGTCGATCAGCTCGCGCAGGGGAGAAGGATCCCAGCCGAACTTCTCCTCCACCGTCCGGGCGAGAAAGCGCGTGCAGCTCTTCGCCGAAGGATCCCAGAACTTCTTGCCGCTGCGGTCGGCCCGGAAGGCTTCCGCGTCGGCTTCGGTCTCGAACGCGCTCTGGTGGTGGTCGAACCACCAGGTGAGCCGCGGATCGGTGGAGAAGCGGAAGTCCACCACGGCGTTCTCCTCGCCGGCGAAGGCGTCGGGGCCGAAGAGCGGACCTGCGCGGTGGGCCATGCCCTGAAGCCCCACGTCGGACACCTTCCGCACCTTGTCGCGGTAGAAGCGCAGGAAGGTGGCGCTGGAGGCGACGCCGTCGAAGCAGTGGTCGTGGTAGCAGATCTGCAGGGCGGGCATGGGGGCGGGACGTTACGGGATGCGCCGCGGGGTGCGCAAGCGAGCGAGCAGGAGCGCCGCCGCCGGCACGACGAAGAGCGTGGCCAGGGTGGAGAAGAAGAGGCCGCCCACCACCACCACGGCCAGCGGCCGGTGCAGCTCTCCGCCGGCCCCCAGGCCCAGGACCAGCGGCAGGAGCGCGGCCAGGGTGGCGAGCGTGGTCATGAGGATGGGCCGCAGGCGCGCGCGGCCCGCGGCGACCAGGGCGTCGCCAATCGGCGTTCCCTCCTCTTCGGCCCAGAGCGCGTGGTCGAGCAGGAGGATGCCGTTCTTCACCACCAGGCCGACGAGGAGGATGGCGCCCATCATCGAGGAGACGTTGAGGGCCGTCCCGGTGACGAGCAGGGTCGCCGCCGCCCCCGCGAGGCCGAGCGGCGCGGCCATGAGCACCGATCCGGAGCGCGCCCAGCTCCTGAGCTGGAAGAGCAGCACCGCCACCACCGCGGCGAGCGCCAGCGCCAGCACCAGCAAGAGGGAGCGGAAGCTGTCCTGCTGCTGCTGGTAGAGGCCGCCCAGCTCCCACGAATACCCCACAGGGAGCTGCCAGCCCGCGAGCTTTTCGCGCACCGCCCGCACCGCCTCGCCGAGGCTCGTGCCGGAGAGCCGCGCGGTGAGGTGGACCATGTTGCGCTGGTTGTGGCGCAGGAGCGTCGCGGGCGGGCAGGCCGGCTCCGGTTCCACCACCGCCCGCAGCGGCAGGGGAGCTCCCGCCGCGGACGAGAGCGTGGCGCGCTCGAGAATCTCCGGTGCGGGCGGCTCGTCGCCGGTGGGCTGGCGCACCCGGATCCGCACCGGCTCCAGGTGGTCGGGCCGCCGGAGCTGCGAGGCCACTTCGCCGATGAACGCGCCCGCGACCTGGTCGGCGATGCCCTGGGCAGAGAGGCCCTGCCGTCCCGCCTGCGCCGGCAGCACGCGCAGGTTCAACTCCGGCGCGCAGCCTTCGTCGCCCTCGAAGCGATCGACCAGCCCCTCGATGTCGCGCGTGCGATCCGCGGCCTCGTGCGCAAGCCGCCGCAGCACCGCCTCGTCGGGTCCGAAGAGGCGGATCTCCACCGGCTCGGGCGAGCCCTGCAGGTCGCCGAGCATGTCCGCGAGCACCTGCACGAACTCGATGCGCAGCCCCGGCGCGAGCGCGGCCATCTTCCCGCGCTGCTCGTCGGAGATCTCCTCGAACCCGCGCTTGCGGCCATCCTTGAGGCGCACCGCGATGTCGCCGCGCGAGGGCAGCGTCGCCACCGGCGGCCCCAGCTCCGTCCCCAGGCGCCGCGCGAAGCCGGCCACCTCGGGGGTGTCGCGCAGCACGCCCTCGAGACGCGAGGCGAGCGCATCCGCGTCGGCGAGCGATGCGCCCACCGGGGCGAAGTAGTCCACCACGTAGCTGCCTTCGTCGGCCTCGGGCAGGAAATCGGTGGGAAGCCGCGCCCCGACCACCACGCCCGCCGCAGTGAGGAGGAGCGCGAGAAGCAGCACCAGCCCGGGCCGGGCGAGCGCGCGCTGCAGCGCCGAGCCGTACCGCTGCGAAAGCCGCGCGCCGGCCGACCTGCGGCGCACCGGCCGCAGCCAGCGCGCCGCCAGGGACGGCAGCACTCCGAGCGCGACCGGCAGGGAGAGCGCGACCGCGACCGAGAGCGAGATGGAGAGCGAGGCGAAGAACTGCCCGGCGACTCCCGAGAGCAGCCCCAGCGGCAGGAAGACCACCACCGTGGTGGCGGTGGTGCCCACCACCGGCCAGAGCAGCTCTTCGGTGCCGCGCCGGGCGGCTTCCGCCGGCGCGAGCCCCTCCTCCAGGTGCCGGTGCACCGCCTCGACGATCACCACCGCGTCGTCGATGACGAGGCCCACCGCGACGGCGAGCCCGCCCAGCGACATGAGATTGAGCGTCTCGCCCATGCCCCGCAGCACCAGGAGCGTGGCGCCGAGCGTCAGCGGCAGCGAGGCCGCGGCCAGGAGAGTCGCGCGGAGATCGCGCAGGAACAGGGCCAGCACCAGCACCGCGAAGACGGCGCCGAAGAGCACCGCGTCGCGCACGCCGCGGACCGCGTCGGCCACGAACTTCGCCTGCTCGTAGACGGGGCTGATCTGGAGGCCGGGCGGCAGCGAGGGCCGCAGCTCCACGAGCCGCGAGCGCACCGCCGCGTCGAGCGCGAGGATGTCGCCGCTCGCGCGCCGCGCCACGTTGAGGATGACGCCGGGCTTTCCGTCCACGCGGATGAGCGTGGTGCGCGGCGCCACTCCCTCGACCACCGAGCCCAGGTCGCCGAGCCGCAGCGGGGCCTCGGCGGTGCCGCCCACCACCACCTGCGCCACGTCCGCGACGTCGCGCAGCTCGCCGGTGACGATGCCCAGCGACTGCTCGTGCGCTTCCGACAGCCGCGCCACCGCCTGGACGCGGTTCTGCGCGCGCAGCCGTTCGGCGACCATCGGCACCGACAGGTGCGCTGCGGAGAGGCGCGTCGCGTCCAGCAGCACCTGCACCTCGGGGACGTCGCTCGACTGCACGGTGACGAGCCCCACGCCGGGCAGCCCGGAGAGCGCGGGGCGCAAGGTGTACTGCGCCACCTCGTAGAGCTGCTGGGGCGGATAGGGGCCCTCGACGTTGAGGGAGAGGATGGGAAAGCTGCTCGGCAGCACCCGCTCCGCCACCAGCTCCGCCTCCGGCGGCAAGGACGAGCGCACCTCGGCGACGCGCGAGAGCACGAGCGGATGCGCCTTCTCCATGTCGGTGTCGGGCGAGAAGAAGAGCGACAGCTCCACCGCGCCGCGGATGGTCTTGCTGCGCACCTGCGTCACGCCGGGAATGCTGGCCAGCTCCGCCTCGAGCGGCCGGGTGAGCCCGGCGAGCACCGTCGCCGCCGGCGCGCCGGCAAGCGTGGCGACCACCTGCTCGCGCGGAAAGGTCACCTCCGGATACACGCCCTTCGGCATCGCCCCCGACGCCCAGAGCCCTCCAGCTGCAGCGGCCACGGCCACGAAGAGGAGCGCGCGGCCGTGGCGCAGCGCCATCGCGGCCGCGCTCATCGCAAGGCGCCGCCCTGCGGCTCTGGGGGCTCCGCCGCCCGCACCGGCGTGCCGTCGGGCAGCGCGTAGTTGCCCTGGACGATGACCTCGGCGCCCTCCGCGAGGCCTTCGGCGATGGCGGCGAAGCGGCCGTCCTTCGCCGCCACCTTCACCGGCGTGCGCTTCGCCTTGCCTTCCTGCACCACCTCCACCGCCGCGCCCTCGGGCCCCGAAAGCAGCGCCTGTTCGGGCACCCGCAGCGCGCCGCGGCGCACGTCGATGGCGATCTGCGCCCGGGCGAAGGAGCCGATGCGCAGCGCGCCGTCCGCGTTGTCCGCGCGCAGCCGCACCAGCGCCGCTCCAGTGGCCGGGTCGATGGTGGGAGAGATGGCGATCACCGTGGCTGCGAAGGCGCGCCCCGCGAGCGCGTCGACGTGCAGAGACGCCTCCTGGCCGGGCCGCACGCGCGCGGCCAGCGCGGGGGCGATGGGCGCCCGCAGCTCCAGCGGCGAGATCCGCGCCACCTCCACCACCGGCTTGTTCGCGTCCACCGGCTCCCCGGCGGGCACGAAGACGTGCGCCACCACGCCGTCGAACGGCGCGCGCAGCTCGCTCCTGCCCAGCTGGTTGCGAGCGGTGGAGAGCGCAGCCTGCGCGCTCTTGCGCGCCCCTTGCGCTTGCGCCAGCGCGAGGCGGTCGTCCTCCACCTCCTGCGCCGCGGCCACACCCGCCTTCAGCGCCTGCTCGGCGCGCCCGAGCTTCGCGGCGGCATTGCGCTCCTGGGCCTGGGCCTGCGCCAGCTGCGCCTGCGCCTGCGCGAGCGCGTCGCGCAGCGGCGTGGGGTCCAGCCGCGCCAGCACCTGGCCTTCGCGCACCGCGTCCCCTTCGCCCACCAGCACGGCGCCCAGCCTGCCTGCGAGGAGCGGACCGAGCTTCACGTCCATGCCCGGAGGCGCGGACAGCTCTCCCGAGACTTCGACGATCTCGCTCACGTCGCCGCGGCTCGCCTTCGCCACCTGGACGGGCAGCGGCGGCGGCTTCTCCGGCTCCTCGGCCTTGCGGCAGGCGGCGACGCCGAGCAGGAGCAGCGCCGCTCTACAGAGCCTCACCGGCCGCCTCCTCCATGTCCGCGAGCGCCATCTGCGCGGCCAGCGCCGCGTCGCTCGCGTCGCCCTCCGCGGAGGTCAGCTCTCCCTGCGCCTGCAGCACCTGGACGAGCGGCGTGCGACCCAGCTCCCACGCATCGCGCGCCATCCGCACCAGCCGCTGCGCCGCGGGCACGATCTGCCGGGAGAAGGCGATGGCGCGGGATCCCGCCGAGTCCCACCTCGCCCGGGCAGAGCGCAGCTCCGCCTGCCTGCGCAAGAGCGCCGCGGCCGCCTGCGCCGAGGCCACCTGCGCCTGCGCCTGCGCCTCGTGCACGCGCCCGCCGTTCCACGACAGCAGCGGCAGATCGAAAGCCAGCCCGGCGCGCACCCCGATGCTGGTCCTGTCCTGAAGGTCCATCAGCTCGATGGACACGTCCGGCACCGGCCGCACCGCAGCCCGTTCCCGCGCCGCCCGCGCCAGCGCGGCATCCTGTTGCCGCAAGAGCGCCCGCACCTCCGGATGCTGCGCGGTGCGCCGGAGCAGCTCCTCGAGCGGCGGGACGGGCGGCAGCGGCAAGGGCGGATCGGCGGCGTCCAGCGAGCTTGCGTCGGGGAGCGCCATGGCCCGTCCCAGCTCCTGCCGCGCCGAAACCAGCGCCGCGGCGCGGTCGTCGCGCTCCTGCGCCGCGCGCCGCCGCGACAGGTCCGCCTGCACCGCTTCCAGCTCCGGAGCGAGGCCCGAGCGGACCTTGGCCTCCGCGCGCGCCGAAAGCTCCCCGGCCAGCTCGAAGGCGCGCCCCGCGAGCTGCGCGCGAGTCTGCGCCGCGACCAGCGACGCATAGGCCCTGCGCACCGCCGCGTGGAGCAGGAGGAGCCGCGCCTCCGCGTCCGCCTGCGCCGCCTGCACGTCGCGCTCCGCCGCGGCGACCGCGGTGCCGCGCTGCCCGAGCACCGGCAGCTTGAGGTCGAAGGTGCCGAAGATCTTCGGGTCGTCGGGGCCGACGCTGATCCCCACGGTGGGGTTGATGAGCTGGCGCGCGACCTCCACCCCTGCCTGCGCCGCGCGCACCGACTCCCGCGCGGCGAGCGCGTCCGGGCTCGCCGCCCGCGCACGGGCGAACGCTTCTTCCAGGTGGACCGGCTGGGCGAGCAGGGCGAGCGCGAGGAGTGCCACGGGGCGGCGGAGTGTACCGGAACGGTTTGACCTGTCATCTGCGCGGACGCACCATGCGCGACTTCCCTGGAAAGGATTGCAGAGATGCTCGCAACGCTTCTGGCCGCCTCGACGCTGCTGCTGCCCGGCGCGCAGCCGCCGGTCTTCATGGACTACCTCGCCACCGAGGGAGAAACGGTCTGGGTGCCGGGGGCGAACGCCGGCAAGGTGTTCGTGCTCGCAGCCGGGAAGTTCCGCACGGTGGAAGGCTTTCCCACGACCAGGGGCCGCAACGATCGCCTCCTCGGTCCGACCTCCGTCGGCATCGGACGCGGGTTCGCGTACATTGGCAACCGCGGCGACTCGAAGATCTGCGCCGTGGACGCGCGCTCGCTGGAGAAGAAGGGCTGCGCGCAGATGCCGGGGATGCCGGACGGGACGTTCTTCGTCGCGCCCACGGCCCAGGTCTGGGTGACGACGCCGCGGGAGAAGTCGATCCAGATCCTCGACGTGAAGGACGCCGCCTCGCCCAGGCTGGTTGGGAAGATCGAGCTGGAGGGCGAGCCCGAGGGCTACGCGGTGGATCCCGGCAGCGGCCTCGTCTTCACCAACCTCGAGGACAAGGACCGCACCCTCGCCATCGACGCGCGCTCGCGCAAGGTGGTGGCCACCTTCGATCCGGGATGCGGGTCGGCCGGGCCCCGCGGCCTCGCGGTCGACCCGAAGCGCGGCCTCCTCCTCGTGGCCTGCACCGACGGCGTGGTCGCGCTCGACGAGCACGACGGGGCCCGCAAGGGACGCCTCGACACCGGCGCGGGCGTGGACAACATCGACTACGTCGCGGGCAAGAAGCTGGTCTACGCCGCGGCCGGCCGCGCCGAACGGCTGACCATCGCCGAGCTCGCCGACGACGGCAGCTTCAAGCCGGTGGCGCAGGAGACGGTGGGCAAGGGCTGCCGCGTCGTCGTGGCCACCCCCGACGGCACGGCGTACGTGGCCGATGGCGGCAACGGTCAGCTCTGGGTGGTCAGGCGACCGTAGGCCATTGCGCGAGCTGCGGCAGCCGCAGGCGCCCGTCGCTCACCCGCCTTGCGGCGAACGGGCGCACGGAGCGCTCGCGGAAGGCGCGCCGGAAGGCAGCGAACGACCCGCCCGCGCGCCAGGCGTCGAGCGCGGCGAGGCCGGCGTCCTCCGCGCCCTGCGCGAGCATGTACTCCACCCACGCCCAGCGCGGGCTGGTGGGCCGGATCTCCGCCTTGCCCCGCAGCTTGCCGCGCAGGTACGCGATCCGGCGCTCCGTCTCCGCGACCGGCGTGAAGGGCGCTCCGTCCATCGGCGTGTTGCGCTTGGCCACGAAGGGAGCGCAGCCGAAGCTCACCGGCACGATGGCGGAGATCTCGCGGGCGAGCAGCGCCAGCTCGTCGAGGTCGCGGTCCTCCTCGCCGGGCAATCCGAGCATGAGGTAGAGCTTGAGCCGCTCGAACCCGGCCTCGCGCGCCAGCTCCGCCACGCGCAGGAGTTGCGCCGCGCTGGTCTTGCGATCGATGGCCACGCGCAGCCGTTCGGAAGCTCCGTCGGCGGCGGTGGTCAAGGTCCGCGCGCCCGACTCGGCGAGCAGCGTCACCAGCTCCGGGCGGGCGCAGAGGCGGTCGGCTCGCAAC
>DATDMU010000256.1:0-8234 GCA_036518615.1 Myxococcales bacterium | reverse complement strand
CCGGTGTGTCGCGGCGCCTGTGGGGCCTGACACTCAGGCAAATCTCGTGGGTGAATGTGAAGAAGATCCGGGTATGGAAGATGTACCACCAGGCATATCGGAGGAAGGTTCGCGTTGTCTGGGTACTGCCTGTGCACCCTTCACGGTTCCGATTCACGCCGAGCGGCAAAATTGAGTTCGATTAACCCAGTGACATGACTGGGTTGATCGAGCACATGAACCGGCACATCGCCGGGCACGGGATTCCAGTTGAGGTGCAGGTCGACTCGAGTTGGAGCGACCCCGCCAGTTGGAGCACTCGAAACAGAATAGACCCGACTGCGGAAGCGGCGCCATGAGGATCTCGACGTACGACGCGACCGGGTCGAGCATCACCGGGACGACCTGCCTCGTTCACGACGCCATGGGCCGGCTCACGGCGCTGGGTCCGGCCAAGGTGCAGGCGGGCCAAGACGCGAGGGCGTGCATGAGCGAAAACGACCTCGCGAGCGTCACGGTCCGGTTCCAGTACGACGCGAGGAACCGGCGGGTCGCGCGCCAGGACGGGACCGGACCGTGGAAATACTGGGTCCTCTCGCCCGACGGGAAGACTCTCGCCGAGATGTGGAAGCCGACCTCGAGCGGCGGCGCCTGGTCGGTCGCGCGCGAATACGTCTGGCTCGATGGACGGCCGCTCGCGCAGGTGGAGTACCCGGGACCGAGCGGAGGGAACGAGGGGTACGTGTACCTCGTTCACGTCGACCACCTCGGGCAACCACGTGCGCTCACCTCGAAGGCAGGGGCCGTGGTCTGGTCATCGACCCCGCGAGCGTACGGCGAGGTCCTAGAGAGAACGACGCCCGACCCGGTCAACGGCCGCACCATCGTGACGAACCTGCGGCTGCCGGGGCAGTATGACGAGCGACTGCTCGGAGCCATCGGGCTTTCGGGCCCGTATTACAACGGCGCGAGGTGGTACCTGCCGGCGATGGCGCGGTATATGGAGCTGGACCCCGTCGCGTTGGCGGGTGGCATCAACGGGAAGTTCGCGCCTAATTGGTACGGGTACGCCAATCAGAATCCGTTGAGGTGGACTGATCCCAGGGGTGAGTTCGCGCTCGCGGTGCCGGCCGCCGTGGCGGGTGCCGTGTTCGGCGCCATCTACGGTGGGGTCGGCGCCGCGATCGCCCCCGGCGCGGGTTGGAAGACCGTGCTGGGCGGCGCCGCGGGGGGCGCTCTGGTCGGCGGGGCATTTGGCTTGTGGTTCGGTTCGGGCCTTGGCATCGTCGGCACGGCCCTGGTTGGCGGAGGTTCCAGCGCTATGGGTAGCTGGGCCGGCCAGTCTTTCTCCGGGGAGGAAGTGAACGTGGGGGCCGTCATCGGAGCCGGAATCGGCGGGCTGTTTGGTGGCACGTTGCAGGGCTTCATCGCCGCGGGCATAGGGGTGACGACCACGGCTGCCGGAGAGTGGGGCGGCGAGCTCCTCGGAGCCTATATCGGAGGAATCCCCGCGATGGGCGGCGAGCAAATTGGCAAGTACGTATCGGGCGAGTCCGCCACTGCGCATGGAACACCGTGGCAAGACTCTGGAACGTCGGCCGATTGGCTCCGCGCGGCTGGGTGCAAGCCTTGACCGGCTCCGGGGCGCCAGAGAGCGGCAGCGCCAGCCTGGTCCTGGGCCTCGCCATCGTTCTCGTCTCGTGCATCCCGACCTGGGCGCTGCTGCTGTGGGCGGCGGCCTCCTCACGCTCGTGGCGCTGGAGAGCCGAGATGAGCTGGAAGAGGTTCCTTGTGCCCGTGGCCGTGGTCGCGTCCGTCATCGCGAGCGTGCGCGGGTCCAGCTGGGTCATACACCGCCTCTTCGGCCGCTCGCGACCGACCGAGCAAGACGTTGTGTACTGGGTGTGGATCGTTCAGCAGTTCCTCGCAGTCATCACGCTCATCGTGGTGGCGTGGGCCCGTACGTCGTCGGGCGCGGGGACCGCCTCGGGATGTGAGCGGAGACGGCGGCGTGGCCGCGCCGTGGTCCTCGCCTGGAGCGCGCTCGCAGTCGTCTTCGTCTTGCTCGCGGTGGGGCCATTCAGGGATTCGGCCCCGCCCGGCGACTGGTTGGCGCTAGCAGTGTCGTCCGGCGTCCTGGTGACGCTCATAATCCTGCTGATCACCGCGGTCGTCGAATTGCGGAAGGACGCTGGCAGCGGTCCCGCTGCGACGAGGAACGCGTAAGATGCGGAGGCAGTCCGATGCGGCTACCGGTGAATGGAGTGCGACTGTTGGTGACGACCGCGATGGTGGGGATCGCCGTCCTGGGAGGCTGCGAGGCCCCCGAGGGCCGTACGCCGAATGCATTGAAGGTCACCGGGACGGTCATAGAGCGGTTGGACGGTCCGCCCTACACCTTCTTGCGCATCAGGACGAGCGCCGGCGAGAAGTGGGCGGCCGTCCCAATTGCGAACGTGGCCAAGGACAGCGCAGTCACGATAGTGAACGGCGTCTTGCTCAAGGACTTCGAGACTGGACTGCAGGGCCGTCGCTTCGACGTCGTCTTCGGAACGCTGGAGAGCCGCTGATGTGGGAGATGGCTGCACGCGGCGAAGGAGAAAGCATATGACCGGCTGGGGCCGCAACCATTGGCGAGTGCAGCTGACCGTACTCGTCGCCGCCGTCACGGCAGCAGCGTCGGCGCAGACCACGAATTACCAATATGACAGCACCGGGAACCTGCGCAAGACGACGGTGTCGTGCGATCCGGGGCTCACCCTCTGTGGAGGGAATTGCGTCCCCGCCCCTTCGGCGCCCACGATCTCTACCTATGCTGTCGATTGCTCGTCGCGCGTAACCATCTCCTGGACTAGTTCCCTGTGTGCAACTAGTTACACGCTCTTCCGTGGTTACGCTTCGGCGGGACCGTATGCGCCGGTCGCCACGACGACTGCGACGAGCTACCTTGATTCTGGTGTGCAGAGCGGATACATATATTACTACGTAGTAACGGCGGCGAATGGTGCCGGAAGCAGCGCGAAATCTACTCAGGTAACCGTCAACCCGTATTTTCTCCCGTCTCCTCCGGGGGGCTTGTCGGCGGTGCCCGGCGACCATCTCGTAACGCTGAGCTGGGATGGCATCGGGGGCGCAAGTTATGTGGCGGCATACTCGATTGTGAGTAATTTTGAGGCCTATTACGAGCTGCCAGTCACGACCAACACGACGGCGACCGTGTCCGGTCTGACGAATGGGGAGATTTACTATTTCCGGGTGCGGGTCTCTAGTGGTTGTGGTGGGAGTGTATGGTCGAACCAGGTTGCGGCGTACCCGGCAGCCTGTGGTCCTGCGAATTGCAGCGGCTGCTGCTCCAGCGCCTTCGACATAGCGACTGGGAACCCCCCCGGAACGTGCATTGCGGGGACGGCGCAACATGCTTGCGGGTCCTCTGGTGTCGTCTGCTCTGATTGCGGCACTGACCAGTGCGGTAACTGGTATGATAACGGCAATGAATGTCCGTGATGGTCAAGGACAACTGCGGTGAGGTTCGAGTCGCATCTTGGCCTGCGGCTGCTCTTCCCGGATTCGTCCACCGATTACGTCACGCTCCGGCGATCTTCAACATCCTGCCAGGACGCGTTCATGACGTCGAGGTCCAACACCACAGTCCCCAAGCCGCTTTCAGCGGCCGGGACTAGCGCGGCAGCGCGATCTGGGGCGCGTCCTTGCGCGGCCGGTAGAGCAGCGCGGTCCTGCCTAGCACCTGCGCCACCTGCGCCGAGCAGCGCTGCGCGAGAAGCTCCGCCGCCTCGTGCCGGTCCTGCGGCGCGTTCTCCGACACCCGCACCTTGATCAGCTCGTGCGCCTCGAGCTGCGCGCCTGTGGCCTGCACTAGAGCGTCGGTGATGCCCTCGTGGCCGATCTGCACCACCGCGTTCAAATGATGGCCGAGCGCGCGCAGGTGGCGGCGCTGCTTGCCGGTCAGCTCGGGCCGCTCGTCGCTCTCGCTCACGAGGCGGCCTGCGCGCCCTTCTTCGCCGGCGGAGCGAACAGCTCCTGCTGCTCGGGAATCAGCCCGAGCTTGCGCGCCACCGGCGCGAAGCTGCGCCGATGCAGCGGGCAGGCGCCGAGGCGTTCCAGCGCCTCCAGGTGCTCCGGCGTCGGGTAGCCCTTGTGCGAGGCGAAGCCGTAGCCGGGGTGCTCGCCGTCGAGCTCGCTCATCAGCCGGTCGCGGTGCACCTTGGCGACGATGCTGGCGGCGCCGATGGTGATGCTCTTCGCGTCGCCCCTGATGATCGCCTGCTGCGGAAAGGGCAGGCCCTCCAGCTTGCGCGCGTCGATGAGCAGATGCTGCGGCTGCGGATTGAGCGCGAGCACCGCGCGGCGCAGCGCGAGCAGGCCCGCGTGGTAGATGTTGATGGTATCGATCTCGTGCACTTCGGCGCGGCCGATGCCCACCGCCACCGCCTGCGCGCGGATCTCCGGCTCCAGCGCGCAGCGCTCTTCCGGCGTGAGCTGCTTGGAGTCGTTCACGCCCTTGATGCGGCAGCCGGGGCGGAGGATGACCGCCGCGGCGATCACCGGACCTGCGAGCGGCGCCATTCCCACCTCGTCGCAGCCGCCGACGAGCAGGATGCCGCCGTCCCAGAGCGGCTGCTCGAAGGCGCACAGCCGCGTGAGCCTGCGCCCCTCCGCCTGCGCCTTGTGGTTGCGCTTCTCCACGCGCTCCGCTACCGCCCGCGCGCCGGCGCGGGGATCGGCCTTGAGCGCGGTGAGTCCGCCGCTGGGCAGGTCGCGGCGCTCTTCGAGGTAGAGGCGGATCAGCTCGGGAACCGGCGTCCGGCGGAGGTCCTCGGCGCGCATCGACGGCAGCCTAGAGCGGGCGGTAGTCTGCGCGCAACATGCTCGTCTTCTACGACGCGGACGTCTCCGGCAACACGTACAAGGTGCGGCTCCTGCTCAGGCAGCTGGAGATTCCCCACCAGACGGTGAAGCTGGACATCGTGGGCGGGGCGGTTCGCGCGAAGGAGTTTCGCGAGGTGAACCCCTTCGGGCGCGTGCCCTTCATCGTAGACGGCTCGTTCTCGCTGGGCGAGTCGAACGCCATCCTGCTCTACCTCGCGCGCGGGTCGCGGCTCCTGCCTGCCGACGCGCAGTCGCAGGCGCTGGTGCACCAGTGGATGTTCTTCGAGCAGAACCAGGTCGAGCTGTCCATCGGGCTGCCGCGGGTGTGGAAGAAGTTCGGCATCGAGCAGCCCGCCGCGGTGCTGGAGCATTACGCGCCGCGCGCGGCCTCTGCGCTCCGGGTTCTGGATCGGCACCTGGCTGGGCGCGAGTGGCTGGTGGGGGAGGCCTACTCGGTCGCGGACATCGCGCTCTTCGCCTATGCGCAGATGGCGCCGGAGGCGGGACACGATCTCGCGAGCGTTCCGGCGGTGGCGGCGTGGCTGGAGCGGGTGCGGCAGCGGCCGGGGTGGTTTCCGCTCGAGTGATCAGCGGCGCCGTTCGAGCTGCTTGCGCAGTTGCCGCAGCTCGTCGCGCAGCTGCGAGATCTCCTTCTCCTGCGACTGCAGCGCGGCCACCGCCATGCTGGCGTAGCCGTAGAGGTCCACGGTGTCGCCGTCCACGCAGGCGAGAGACTCGTGGCCGTCGATCATGAACCCGAGGCGCAGGCGCGAGTCTCCGCCGCGATAGCGGAAGGTGGCGAGCGGCAGGGAGAGCAACTGGTCGCGGTAGGCGGAGCGGTCCGCGTCGGAGAGGTAGCGGATGTCCTGCTTGAAGCGCATTCGCGAGACGGGGCAGCCGCTCTTCTTCGGATCGGAGGCGGCGCAGAGCAGAAGCGAGTTGCAGAGATTCTGCGGGTCGCACTCGGCGGATGCGGTGGCGCAGGAGACGCCGGCCTCCTCCTGCGCGGTGCAGGCGGCGATGCCGGCGTCGCGATGTCCGCTGCAGGCGGGATCGCCGCAGGTGCTGAACCATTGCAGGGCACCTTGCGGCGCCGGCGCGGTTCCGCCGCACGCGGCGATCGCAATCAGGGAGACGAGAACGCGCATGGCGACCTCCTGACGTTCAGTCGGAGGAGAACTGGCGCAGCCGCTCTCCTCCGTCCACCACGATCTCCGCGCCGGTGACGAACGCCGCCGCGTCGCTGGCGAGGAAGAGCACGGGGCCCACCACGTCCTGCGGCGTGGCCATGCGCCGCCCGAGCGGCACGCGTTTCGCCACGCGCTCGTAGTCGTCGCGCGAGGCCCAGAGGCGCTGGTTGGCGCCCGCGGTGTCCACCGGCCCCGGCGAGACGGAGTTGCAGGTGATGTTGAACTGCGCCCACTCGGACGCGAGCGACTCCATCAGCGAGATGACGCCGGCCTTGCCCGCGCCGCTCGGCGCCATCAGGGGCGAGCCGAGGACGGCGTTGGTGGCGGCGATGGAGATGACCCGGCCCCTGCCCGACTGGCAGAGGGCGTCGAAGGCGGCGCGGCACATGTGGAAGGTGCCGTCGAGGACCACGCTGGTGATGGCGCGCCACCCGTTCTGGGAGATGGCGGCCGCGGGAGCGAGGAAGTTCGCGCCGTGGTTGTTGACCAGCACGTCCAGGCGGCCCAGCTCGTCCACGGTGCGCGCCACCGCGGCCTGGCATTGGGCCAGCTCGCGCACGTCGCACTCGATGGTCAGGGCGCGGCGGCCCAGCGCGCGCACCGCCTCGGCCACTTCCGGCGACGGCTTGCGCGAGACCACCGCCACGTCGGCGCCCGCGCGCGCGAAGGCCTCGCAGAGCACGCGGCCGATGCCGCCGGCGCCGCCGGTCACCAGCGCGACGCGTCCTTTGAAGTCGGGAGTCACCCGTTCAGCTTCTCGGCTCGGGCCTTGAAGTTCGCAAGCAGCCCCGGGAGCTGCTGCTCGGCGAGCGCCTTCTCGATGAACCCGGGCACCAGCGAGGAGAGCTTCAGGTCGATGGTGTACGTCGCCTCGGTGGTGCCGGGCTGCGATCCGGGCTTCAGCACCCACGAGCCGTCGTTGCCCTTCATCATCTCGCCGCGGATCATCGTCCAGGTGAGCTTGAGCGGCGGCTCGGCGGTGTGGCGCAGGGTGTAGTTGATGAGCTTGGCCTTGATGTCGACGGTGTAGGTGCAGTCCTTGATCGACCCTTGCCCCGACTCCACCTTGACCTTCTTCACCTCGGGCAGGAACTCCGGGTACTTCTCGTAGTCGACGATCACTTCGAACAACTTCTCCGGCGGCACGTTGACGGTGACGGACCTGCTGGCCTGGGCCATTCTCGGGCGCTCCTGTGGCGAAGGGCGCGGGAGCTTAGCACCGCGACGAGCGGCGTGGGGCGGCGATTGACAGCGGCGGGCGTGCGGCCGAAAAGCCGTGGGGTGAGAGCGCAGCTCGTCCGCACCGCGGTGCTGGAGATCTACGAGGAGGTCCGCCGCGAGGGGGCGCGCGCCGACCAGGCGCTGCAGCGCGTGCTCCGCCGGGAGAAGGCGCTGCGCAGCGTGGAGCGGCGGGCGGTTTCCGACGCGGTGTACGGGCTCCTGCGCTTGCAGGGGCGGGTCGACGATCTGCTTGCGCGCGCTCTCGCCACCCGCGGGTCCGCCCTGGAGAAGCTGGCCACGCCCACGCAGCACCTGCTGCGCTACGCGGCGTATCTGGTGACCGGCGAAGGGCAGTCGGCGCAGAGCGCGGCGGGGTTGGCGGGGCCCGAGGTGGCGCCGTGGGAGTGGGCGCTGCAGCTCGTGGCGGCGCCGCAGCAGCTCGGAGCGGCGAAGGGCGACGCGCTCGACGCGCTGGCCGCGGAGACGTCGTTGCCGCGCTGGCTCGCGAAGCTGTGGAGCGACCAGCTCGGCGCGGAGGAGACGCGCGCGCTGGCGCACGCGCTGAACCAGCGCGCTCCGCTGACGGTGCGGACGAACCTGCTCCGCAATTCGCGCGACGAGCTGCTCGCGACGCTGCGCGCGGAAGGG
Organism: Myxococcales bacterium; assembly: GCA_036518615.1. GTDB lineage: Bacteria > Myxococcota > Myxococcia > Myxococcales > 40CM-4-68-19 > 40CM-4-68-19. The sequence continues at coordinate 309 of DATDMU010000256.1, read as the reverse complement.
TCGCGGGTCGAGCCCACGCGGCTGTCGCCCTGGGGCGTGATCTTCACCGGCCGCACCAACGTCTTCGCGCTGCGCGCCTTCAAGGCCGGCCTCTTCGAGGTGCAGGACGAGGGCAGCCAGCTCATCGCGCTGGCGTGCGAGGCGCGGCCCGGGCAGGTGGTGGTGGACGCCTGCGCCGGCGCGGGCGGCAAGACGCTGGCGCTCGCCTCCGAGATGCACAACAAGGGCCGCCTCGTCGCCTGCGACCGCGACGCGCGCCGTCTCGACGAGCTTCGGCCGCGGGCGCGGCGCAACGGCGTGCACAACTGG
>DATDMU010000255.1:0-6906 GCA_036518615.1 Myxococcales bacterium | reverse complement strand
CGGCCGCGCGCGTGGACGGAGGCGGAGCGGTGGTCGTCCGACCAGGTGGAGGTCCAGTTCCTCTCGGCGTCGCCATGCAGGCTCATCTGCACGCTGCCCGGCGATGGCGGAGTCGGAGGAGTAGGCGGCGAGGGTGGAGTTGGCGGCGTAGGTGGAGTGGGCGGCGTAGGTGGAGTGGGCGGCGTTGGCGGCGTGACCTGCGCGAGCGCCGCCCATGCCGAGCGGGACGCCGCAGCCGGAGCGGGCCTCGCGGCGGGCTCTGGCCGCGAAGCCGCCGCGGGCCGCGCACCGGCCGGGGCCGCCCGCTCTGCCCGCACGGCGGCGAGCGGCAACGCGAAACATGCGGCGGCCACTGCCGCGGCGGCAGCGCGGGATCGGCTGACCGCGCTGCGATCGACCCGCGGATCGAGCACCGAGATCACCCGGCCTTCCAGTTGCGACCGCCGCGCCATGGCGAGCGCCGCGCGACCCCTCCCCGGCGCGAGCGCCGAGCGCGCCACTTCCACGAGGCTGGCTGCGTAATCGGTGGGCGGCGCGCCGTCCTCGAGAACCCGATCGTCGCAGGCGCGCTCGCGCTCGGCGCGCATCGCCGCGGCGGCGGCCCAGGCCAGCGGATTGAACCAGTGCAGCGCGCACGACAGCCGTCCCAGGCGCTGGGTGAATGCATCGCGACGCTGCACGTGGGCAAGCTCGTGCACCAGCACCGCCCGCTTCTGGCTGCGCGTCCATTGCTCCGCGGCAGCGGGCAGGACGACCTGCGGGCGCAGCGAACCCCAGGTGATGGGGATCTCGGTGTCGACGCTCTCCAGCAGCGCGACCTCGCGGCGCAGGCCCAGCCGCGCGGCGCTCTGGCGAAGCAGTTCCAGCCACTCCTCGTCCTCCACCCGCCGCGCGCGCCGGGCCAGCCAGCGAAGCTGCAGGTCGCCGAAGGCGATGCGCGCGACCAGCGCCATCGCCACCGACGCCCAGAGCAGCCGCGCGAGCTGCGCCCAGTCGAGATGCAGCGCGGCGGTCGCAAGCGCGCGCAAGACGGCGAGCGGAACGCGCAGCGAGCGCGGCAGGCGATCCGCCCAGGGATGTACAGGGGTCACCGCGGCGCCGGACATCCGGAAGGGACGGGCGACCGTCCGCTCGAGCGGGGCGCGCGCATCGGACGCGAAGGCCTCGAATGCCGGAGCGGCAATCTCCACCTCGGTGGCCGCCGGCACTTCCGCCGGCGGCAACGCCGCGAGTCGCACCCGCGGGACCGTCAGCGACGCGAGCGGCAGGACCAGCGCACCGGTCAGCGCAGCCGTCCAGATCAGGTGCCGCGTGGCCGCGGACGACCGCCGCGCCAGCGCCGCCGCCGCAGCGCCGGCAGCAAGGAGAAGCGAGGCCTTGCAGAAGAGCTCGAGCAGCCAGTCCATCAGCGCTCCTCCTTGCGCGCCTTCTCGATCAGCGCCTGCAGCCTGTCCAGGTCCTCGCCCTTCAGCTCCGCGTCCTCGATCAGCGCGGCCACCGCCTCTTGCGCCGAGCCGCCGAAGAACGTGTGCACCAGCTTCTGCAGCGCGGACCTTCGCGCCCGGGCCGGCGCCACCGTGGGCAGGTACACGTAGCGCACGCCTTCCTGCACGTGCCGGAGATGGCCCTTGTCCTCGAGGAAGCGCATCATCCCGCGCACCGCCGAGTAGCTGGGCGGATCGGCAATCTCGGCGCGCACCTCCGCCACCGTCGCGCGGCCCAGCCGGTACACCGCGTCCATGATCTGCCGCTCCCGCTTGCCCAGCTCCATGCGCGATCTCCCACGACGACATGCTAACTGGTTAGCATGCATGTGCTAACCGATTGGCACCTCTACGTCAAGCCCGCGAGGCTATTTCAGCCGGAGATCCGGGGCAGATCGCGCAGCCGCCGCCAGAAGGCCAGGGTGGCATCGGCAGCGCGGCGCGGCGTGAACTGTTCCGCCCGCTCCCGCGCCATCCGGCCGAGCTCGCCGGCCGCCGCTTCGTGATCGAGAAGGTCGCAGAGCGCCGCGGCGATGGCGCGCGAGTCTTCGGGAACCACCACCCTGCCCGCCTCGCCGATCAGCTCGGGCGGAGCGCCGCCGTCGCCGACGATCGCCGGCACGCCGCACGCCATCGCCTCCAGCACGCCGCGGCAAGCGCCGTCGTTGCCTTCGCGCAGCCACACCGCCACGTCGAGCGCGCGGTACCCCTGCACGAGCCCGTCGCCCCGCAGATACCCGCCGAACACCGCGCGCTGAAGGCCCAGCTCGCGCGAAAGGCCGCGCAGCGCCGCCTCGTCCTCGCCGCGGCCGACGAGCACGAGCCAGGCCCGCGGCACGGCTCGCTCCACCTCCGCCCAGGCGCGCAGGAGCGCCCGCTGCCCGCGCTCCGGCTTCATCCGCGCCACGATGCCCGCGAGCCGCGCGCCGGAAGGCACGCCCCACTGCGCCCGCAGCTCCTTCGCCTGTCCGGGCGAGAAGCGGCTCGCATCCACGCTGCCGGGCACGTGCGCGACCCGGCGCTCGTCGAGGCCCAGCCGGAGCAGCGCGCGCCGATATGCCTGCGCATGAACGACCACGCCGTCGCTCCCGCGCAGCGCCCGCAGCCGCAGCCGCAGCGCTCCGGGCGTCACGTCGATGCTCCGCTGCGCCGCGCGCACGAGGCGCAGCTCCGGATTGCGCGCCCGGTGCGCCGCCCACGACGCGAGCGCATGATCGTGCGCGAATGCGGCATGGAAGAGGTCGTAGCGTCCCTCGCGCGCCCAGGCGGTGAGCCGCGAGGCGTCGCGGAGCACGTCGGCGATGCGCACCTTGCGCGAGAGCCGCAGCTCCGTCTCCCACGGCACCCCGGCCTGCGAGAGATGCTCGCCCAGGTTCTCTCCCTCGCGCACCGTGTCCCCGGCGAAGCGCGCGTCGATGCCCTGCGCGCGCAGCTCCCGCCCGAGCGAGATGAGGCCCTCCGCCGGCCCCGTCCGCGACGAGCTGGACACCATCAACAGCGGTGCCCGCGGCCAGCTCACGCCGAGAGCAGCGGCAGCCGGCCCGCGGAGAGCAGCGGAGAGAGCGCGGCCCATGCGCGCTCCTCGCTCAGGTCGAGCATGCAGCGGAAGTGTCCGCGCGGGCAGCGCCGCCTGCCGAAGAACGAGCAGGGCGCGCAGGCCACGCCGGCGAAGAGCACCTCGTGCCCGCGGAAATCGAACATGGTGGGATCGGTGGACCCGAAGAAGGCCAGCGTGGGCACTCCCAGCGCGCGGGCCATGTGCATGGGCCCGCTGTCGTTGGCGGCGAACGCCGAGCAGCGCGAGATGAATCCGCCCATGGCGCGCAGGTCCAGCTTGCCGCAGAGATCCACCGCGCCCGGCGCCTGCTTCGCGATCAGCGCTCCCAGCTCCGCCTCCGCGGCGCTGCCCTGCACGGCCACCTGCAGTCCGCGCTCGAGCGCCCGCCGCGCCAGCCCGGCGAAGCGCTCCGCCGGCCAGCGCTTCGTCTCCCAGTTCGCTCCCGGCGAGAGGCCGAGCAGCGGCATGCCCGGCTTGAGCCCCGCGGCGCGCAGGGCCGCGTCCGCCGCCGCCACGTCGTCGGGACCGAGGAAATACTGCAGCCGCCCGCGCGGGAGCTTCTCGCCGACCAGCTCCTCCACCGCGGCGTGGTAGCGGTCGGCGAAGAGCATGGAAGAGCGATACGGCCGCAGCGCCAGCTTGACGGGCAGCGTGTCGCGGAAGTCGCGCTTGGTCCAGACCACCTTGCGCACGCCCGGCAACAGCACGCGGAGGATCCTGCTGCGGATCTTGCCGTGGAGATCGAGCACCGCCGTGGGCCGGACCGCGCGCAGCCGCCGCGCGTAGGAGAGCGGCCCTTCTCCGGCGCGCAGCGCGATCACCTCGTCCACGTTGGGATTGTGCTCGAGCAGGTGCGCGAGCCGCTCCTTCACCGCGTAGACGATGCGCGCGTCGGGCCACGCCTTGCGAAGCGCCTCCAGCGCCGGCGCGGTCAGGACCACGTCGCCCACGGCGCTGAAGCGCAGGACGAGGACGGTGCGCTTCACGCCGCTCCGGCGAGCAGGTGCCATGGCGAAGGCCCGCGCAGGTTGCGCAGCGGCACCAGGAAGGTGTCCACCAGCGCGTGCTGCCCCGAGACGCAGGCGTGCGAGACGCCGTCGGTGAGCACCATCCAGGACGAGAACGGCGCGAAGGAGAAGCGCTGGTGCGGCGGCGCCTGGAACGCGGGCGTGTCCTTCATCCAGTTGTGGAAGCGCCGCATGCGGCGGTCGTACTTCGAGGTGTCGAGCACCCGCGCCATGGGGAACGCGCGCGCGGCGAGCTTCAGCGCGCCGCTCAGCGCCCTCTCGGGAAGGCCCGGCGAAAGGCCGCCGGTGCGCACTCCCGCTTCTGCCCCGTGCTTCTCGAAGAGCTCCGCGAAGGTGCCCTTGCTGATCCACACCCGGTCGCGCGAGGGATTGAGGTTGACGAAGAAGCGCAGGATGCGGTCGCCATGGGTGGCCCCGTACGCTCCGGCGTCCACGTGGATGAGCTCGTTGCTGGCGTGCGGCGAAAGGCCGCGACCCTGCTCCTCCAGCGGCCGGAAGCTGGAGGTGCCCACCGTCCAGCCGCGGGTGAGGCCCGGCATCTCGCGTTCCAGAAACGCCCGCACGCGCGCGGAATGGGCCGCGAGGATCTCGCGCGCGCGAGCAAGCACCGGAGCAGGCGCCTGCAAGCCCGAAAGCTTGTCCGCATCGGGGTAGAAGCTGACGTTCTTGCTCTGAAGAAAGGGAGACAGCCCTTCGCGCAGGAACTCCTGCTCCCCGGCGGCGGGCAGGGCGATGGGGCACCTGGGAAAGTGGACGATGCGGCCGCGCTCGAGCGCTTCCGCCCAGCCGCCGTCTGCGGCGTCGTGGAGCATGAGGACCGCGGAATCTAGCACACCGGCGCCGCTCCGCGTCGAGATACACTGAGTGTCTTCCGCGGCAAATTGTTTCGTGGGACTGGCCCCTTGCCCCGCGGGCAGCGTAGCATCCGCAACCATGAACATCCGGACAATTCTCATCGGCCTCGGCATACTCGCCCTCGGCGGCTATGCCTTCTACGACTACTACAGCCCCGAGTCGAAGCTCGCCCGCGAGCTGAAGGAGATCGAGCAGCTCGAGCCCGACGTGAAGGTGCCGGAGTGCTTCCCCAAGGGCATCAACTCGAAGCTCTTCATGGTGGGCATCACCCGCGATCTGCGGCCGCGGTCCGAGCTGGAGAACGACGTCACCCGCCGCTCGGCCATCAAGCACGACTGCATCCGCGGCAACGGCCCCAAGACCATCCCGCGCGTGGTCAAGGCGCTGGGCGCGCAGGGCGTGCCCATCTACGCCGAGGTGCTGGACAAGTGCCCGGTGGTGAAGGACGAGTACCCGGTGTACTCGTGCTTCGCGCTCGACGCGCTCGCCCTCGAAGGCAGCAAGGCGTCGGTCGCGGCCATGGAGAAGGAGCTGGGCGACAGGGAGAAGGGCCGCAAAAACGTCTACCTCGGCGCCCTCTTCCGCCTGCTCAACACGCCGGGCTGGCGCACCAACGCGCAGATCGCCGGCATGCTCCCCGCCGAGACCGAGTGGGAGGCCAAGGAGCTGATGCTCGAGTACGTGCGCCACCACAAGGATCCGTCGGCGAAGCCGGATCTGGAGAAGGCCTACGCCGCCGAGCAGGACCAGCAGGAGAAGGGGCTGATCAAGGCGGCGCTGCTCGAGCTGGACAATCCGGGCAAGTGCGTGATGACCGACGAGGGCCGGGCCGAGAGCGGCGTCTGCCGCTACACCTGCATCGACATCAACCGCTGGTTCAGCATGCCCAAGCCGAAGACGGGCTGCCAGCTGGTGGTCGATCCGCCCGCGCAGACGGACCAGGGCGCGCCGCCGGTGAACGTGGCCACGCCCGCGGGAGCGCCGACGGCGCAGCAGAAGTAGGCTTCAGCGCCGGTACGTGCCGGTGAGCAGTCCCAGGCCGATCGCGCGGTGGCGGAGCGCTTCCACCACCGCGGATCGGCCTGCGTGCGTCCGGAGCGGCAGCGGGCGGTCCGCCGCGAAGAGCTGGAAGACGTAGCGGTGGGCGTGGTCGCCCCTCGGCGGCGCGCAGCCGGCCCAGTGCGTCCGCATCATCGAGTTGCGGCCCGCATGCGCGCCTTGCGCCAGCGCAGCGCCGGCGCTGTCTGCCGCGGGCGGGATGCCGTAGACGATCCAGTGCACGAACGGGTTGGGGGTGGGCGCGTCGGGATCCTCCACGAGGAGGACGAGCGAGCGGGCCTCTTTGGGTATTCCCGTCCAGCTCAGAGGAGGAGCGAAGGCTCCGCCGTCCGCCGAGTGGGCGAAGGGGATGGGCTCGCCCTCGGTGAAATCGGAGAAGAGCTGGATGCGCGAGGGCTGAAGTTGCAGCCGCCTGTATGCCAGCCGCTCTTCTCCCGCGCGCTCGGCGGGCACGCCGCCCAGGGCGATGCGCGGCACGCCGCGGATCAGGGACCGCATCGTGTGCTGGAGGTCCATGCCGCAGAACATGGGGCGCTGCGGCCGCGATGCAACCGCGCGAGGTAGAGTGCGCTCGCATGCGCGTCGCGGTGATCGGGCACGTGGAGCACGTCACGCTGGGGCGGGTAGAGGCGGTGCCGCGGCCTGGCGAGATCGCGCATCTGGAAGCGCCGCGCTTCTTTCCCGGCGGAGGCGGCGGCGTGGCGTTCTTCCAGCTCGCGCGGTCGGACGCGGAGGTGCTGCTCTTCACCGCGCTGGGCAACGACGAGGCCGCGCGGCAGGTCGAGGAGCGGGTCGGGCGCGCGGGCGCTTTCGCGGTGCACGCCGCGCGCCGGAACGCGCCGCACACGCGCGACGTGGTGATGATCACGCCGGATGGCGAGCGCACCATCGTGGTGGTGGGCGAGCCGCTGCATCCGGAGCG
>DATDMU010000254.1:0-12322 GCA_036518615.1 Myxococcales bacterium | reverse complement strand
ATGACGCTGTGCGTATTGGACCCCGGCGTGAAGTCCTCGCTCAGCCAGGCGGAGAAGCGGCCGCGGCGGAAGCCGAAGCTGACCTGGTTGTGCGAGCGGAAGCCGGCGTAGAGGCCGCTCGCGAGCAGGGCGTCGTCGTCGCCCACCTGGAGCCGCTGCCAGCCCGGTTCGAGGAGCGGGGAGAGGACGCGGTCTTCGACCAGCAGCGTGCTCCCGAGCACGTCCACCTCCAGCGAGACCTCCGCGGTCAGGTGCCACTCCTTCGGCTGCAGCGCGGTGGGCGCGGAGAGGCGGGAGAAGCGGCTCACCGCGAAGAGCCCGTGCAGCGTAAGCCAGGGAAGCGCCGGCCAGGTCGCAACCAGACCCGCGCCGGCGTCCGCGCCGCCCGAGCCTCCCGCCGCGCTCAAGGAGCCGACCGGCAGCTTGAGATCGAACCGCCCCGCCAGCGCCAACGGCGCCGAAAGCAGCGCCACCTGCGTGCGCGCGGTCAGATCGCCGGGGGCCAGCGTGGCGGAGCGGATGGCGAACGCCGTGCCGCCCGTATCCCCGAAGAGGAGCTGGATCCGGTTTCGCCCGTTCGCCGAGCGGTTGTAGTTGAACGCGCCCGTCAGCGAATGCCACGCCTCGATGGGCCGGTCGCTCCAGCCGCCCCAGTGCTCGGTGACCTTCCATTCCAGCGCGGTCCACGCGCGCGCAAAGCCGGGCCAGGGCGCGCGCAAGCGCACCGCCAGCGAGTCGGCCTCCTCATCGAGGCCCACGACGCCGGAGGCGCGCCCGCGGACCAGCACCATGGCGTCGTTCCAGGTGTTGGCCATGCTGTAGCGAACGTCGAGCTCGGGGCGCCCGATGGGCCGCGCATCCGCCGCCGTCATGTCGAGGAACAGCTCGCGCAGAGGACCCTGCGTTCGCAGCCCCAGAGGCCCGCCCGCGGCGATGATGAGTCCAAGGAGAAAGAGCACGCGGCGGGCAGGGTACCCGACCCGTGCGCGCCGCGCGCGCGAACGTTCTGCGCGCGCAAAACTCGCGCAAGACCCGTGTGGGCCTCGCGCAGGTTTTTCGCGAGTCTGCATGCGTCATGAAGAGGCTCCTGCGCCTTTCGAGCATCACGACGCGCTGCGCCCAGGCCTGCGCGGCGATTTCGCGCAGCGATTGCGGGCGAGACGCATTTCCGGAGCGTTCCGGCATCCTTGCAACTCAAACGATTCAAGAAACAAGAATCTGATTTAACAATCATTTCCTCGCCCCGAAGGCGTCCAGGACGCACCGCGCCAGCAGGCTTTGCGCGCCCAGCGACGAAGGTCGCGCAGATTGCGGCAGAAATGTAATTTTCCTTGATCAAGGATCGCAATCGTTGCGCGTCCGCCGCACGGAATTCGTCTGGCATGGAACTTCCAGTGACCGCGCGGGCGAGGTGCAGAACATGCGCGTTCTTGTCGCAGCGGTCTTGACCGTTCTAGCCGTGGGTTGCGCGACGACGTCTGCGCATCGCGAGGTCCTCTGGCCGGCGCCGCCCGCCACCGCGCGGATCCGCTTCGTGCGCACGCTGGGCAGCGAATCCGATCTCGACGGCTCGACCCGCTCCTTCTGGCGCTCGATTACAGGCAGCGCGCCGGCCAACCACCTCTATCACCCGGTCGGCGTGGCGGTGACCCGCGACGGCAACCGCCTCTACGTCACCGATCAGGCCCTGGGCGAGCTGTTCGCCTTCGACTTCGCCGGCCATTCGGTCAACACCATCACCCGCGACCGCCTGGGCGGCGTGGCCATCGGCGTCACCGTGGACGAGGAGGGCGACGTCTGGACGGTGATCCCCGACCGCAAGCTGGTGATCCGGCTGGCTCCCGACCTGCGCATGATCGGGGGCTTCGAGATCAAGGAGGCGGACCGGCCCACCACCGTGGCAGTCGATCGGACTCTCGGCCGCGTCTTCGTGGGCGACACTTCCGGCAGCAAGGGCGAAGGCCACTCCGTGCGCGTCTTCGACCTCTCCGGCAAGCCGCTCGCCGTGTGGGGCAAGAAAGGCGCGGGCCCGGGCGAGTTCTTCTTCCCCACCTTCCTGGCGGTGCGCGACGGGAAGGTCTACGTGGCCGACACGCTGAATGCGCGCGTGCAGGTGCTCGACGAGGAGAGCGGCCAGGCCGTCGGCGTGATCGGCGAGCGCGGCGACCGCATCGGCCACTTCGACAAGCCCAAGGGCCTGGCCTTCGACAGCTTCGGCAACCTCTACGTTGCCGACTCGTTCTGGAGCAACGTGCAGATCTTCAACGAGCGCGGGCAGGTGCTGCTCTTCTTCGGAGGCCGCGGCGACTCGCCGGGCTTCCTCTCCAATCCCGCCGGAATGGCCATCGACGGCCACAACCACATCTACGTCACCAATCCGCTCAATTTTCGCGTCGAGGTCTACGAGTTGATCAACACCACCGCCCGGGACAGCGACGCATCGGCTCCGCCAATCGTGGCGGGAACAGAGGGAGGGAAATAGATGAATCGACATCTGGTCGCTGCACTGTGGGCGGCGCTCTTCGCGACGGGGGCGCTGGCCCAGACTCCGCCGCCGCCGCCCGCCACCAACCTCAGCGACAGCAAGCACAACTTCCAGCTCCAGACCAACAACGTGCGAGTTGCGGCAGGCCAGGCCGAGGACGGCAAGTGCGTCTTCTGCCACACGCCCCACAAGGGCGCGTCCTCGCTGCTCCTCTGGAACCACCAGTTCTCGGCCAGCGACTACGCCTGGAGCGACGCCACCCGCACCACGGGCGGCACCACCTACCCGACCAACCTGCGCACCTGGACGGGCTCCACGGCCAAGTGCCTCTCCTGCCACGACGGCACCGTCTCGGTGGGCTCCATCTACTGGAGCAACGCCCAGCTTCCGCCGGAAGTGGTCATGGACGGCAGCGACCAGACCGGCGGCAAGATCAGCAACCCGGCGTACGAGATCACCGGCGGCGGCACCGGCGGCGCCGACATGAAGGGCAACCATCCGGTGGGCGTCCCCTTCCCCTACAACAACCAGCCTTCGACCTATAACGGCATCAGCAGCGGCCCCGACGTGCGCCTCAACCAGTGGGTCGCCACGCCCACCGGCGTGAAGATCTTCGGCGCGGGCGGCGCGGGCGGCCCCGTGGCCGGCGCCGCGGGCATCGAGTGCGCGAGCTGCCACGATCCGCACGGCACCGGCAACGCCTTCTTCCTGCGCGTGACCAAGAGTCAGAGCCAGCTCTGCCTCTCCTGCCACCAGAAGTGACCAGAGCCGACCGAGGACGCCGCCAATGCGCCCATGGCTCGCATCCATCGCCCTCCTCGCGCTCGCCACCGCGGCGCGGGGAGGGGTGACGGGCTCCATCACCCTGCGCGGGCACGCCGCGCAGGGTGGGGGCCGGTTCGGGATGCCCGACGAGCGCGCCCTCGACGAACTGCTGCAGATCAATGCCGCCGGTTTTCCCTTCGGTGACGACGCCATGCTGCTGAACGGCTCGCTCAACATGATCCGCTCCGACACCTTCGGGGCGCGGGCCTTCCGCAGCAGCGGGATCGGGTGGAGCGTGTCTTCGGGCCTCTTGCCCCTGCGCGGATACCCGCTCACCCTCTTCGCCAACGGCGGCGCTTCGATCGGAGATGCGGGCTCCGGCATCTGCTGCGGCTCCACCCAGCAGCTCTTCGGATTCGGCGGCCGCCTCAACCTGCCCGCGCAGCGCTCGCGGCCGGCCATCCGCGCTTCCTACGAGCAGCGCGAGTCGGACGTGCTCCTCGGCGGGCTCACCGTCCACGAGCAGCGGCGCACCATCGGCAGCGGCCTCTCCTGGTTCACCGGCCAGGACCGCGTCGACGTGGAGGCGCGGCGGGAAGAGCTGCGCTCGACCGCGGGCGACAGCATCCAGCACACGCTCGGCGCCACGGTGGCGACGCCGGATCGGCAGACCACCCTGAGCGGCACCGACACCCGCTCCACCGCGCCCGGCGCCAACTCGCGCAACGAGGACGGCGCCACCCTGACGCACCGCCAGCGCTGGTCGGACCTGGTCAGCACCCAGCACGGAGCTTCCATCGTCCAGACCTCGTATCTCGGCGTGATCGCCCGCCGCGAGGAGATCACCAGCGCCGCCACCGTGCGCCCCATGCGCGCGCGCGACTTCACCATCGACGCCGACGTGCAGGGCGCGCTCCAGGAATTGAGCGGCGCCACCTCGCAACCCGGCAGCGGCAAGAGCGCGGGCGCGGGGTTGCGCGGCGCGTACGGAATCCTGTTCGGAAACGACCGGCTGCTGCTCGGCACCGGCGCGCACTGGGACCGGCTGGAGGGCGGCTTCGGCCTCTCCGGCGACCGCCTCGCCCTCTTCAGCAGCCTGGGGTACACGCTTGCGCGGGTGGAAAAGCTCCGCACGGACCTGCGCTACATGATCACCGGCGTCCTCGCGCCCGACACGCGAGGCGGCCGCCGCATCGAGAATACCGCCCAGCTCCAGAGCACCTACCAGCTCACGCCGCGCACCCAGCTCGAGGCGCAGGGCGCCTTCACCGACCAGGTGCAGGAGGTGTTCGTCCTCTCCGACGCCAGGGCGGGCGTGCAGAAGGACCGCAACTGGTCGGCGCTCTTCCGGGTGACGCGGATGCTCGCGCTCGGCTCCGCGCGCGCCGACGTGAGCTATTCGCGCGGCCGCTCCTTCCGCGAGGGCGAGCTGTTCGTCGCCCTGCTTCCCGTCTCGCGCGAGGTGATCTCGACCGGCGCCGGCCTCAGCCTTCCCGTCGGCTACCGCGCCACCTTCGACGCGCGCGTGCAGGCCTCGCGCACGTCGCTCGAGGCCGGCCCCGCCATCGACAGCCTGTCCGGCGGCGCCTCGATGGTGGTGCGCTTCGGCAAGGTGAACCTCCGCGGGGACTACTCCTTCGAGGCGGGTTCGCTCTACGGCTCCTCCACTTTCCGCCACCAGATCGACGTGGCCTTCGTCCGGCCCTTCGAGGTGCTGCGATGATCGCCCGGCTGGCCCTTTTCGCCCTGCTCGCCGCGGCCTGCGCGCATGGGCCGCCTGCGCGCCGCCTGGGGGAGTTCACCGCCGGCGACCCCTCCTGGCCGGAGCGCGATCCGCAGCCGCGCATCGGCTACGTCGGCGAGCTGCGCGCCCCCGAGCACCTGGGCATCGAGCGCTCGCGCTGGAGCCGCTTCTGGTCCTTCTTCGCCGGCGATCCGGAGAGCGACGAGATGGTGCGGCCCGTCGCGGTGGCCGTCGGCAAGGACGGCCGCGTGGCGGTCTCCGATTCGGGCCGCCGCGCCGTGCACCTCTACGATCCGGCGCGCGGCGAGTACCGGCGCATCTGGGGCCACGTCGCATCCCCGGCGGGAGTGGCCTTCGCGCCCGACGGAACGCTCTGGGTCTCCGACCCCGAGGCGCGCAAGGTCTACGCCCACGACGCCGAAGGACACCTCGTCCGCGAGCTCCAGGACTTCGCCCGTCCCACCGGGCTCGCCATCTCCGGCGACGGCAAGTTCCTTCTGGTCGTGGATACCGGCTCCCACGCGGTGGTCGCCGAGCCGCTGGGCAAGGGCGAGCGCTGGTACTTCGGCGGCCGCGGCAGCGAGCCGGGAAAGCTCAACTACCCGACCTGGATTGCCGTGGGCCGCGGCGGCGAGATCTTCGTCTGCGACGCGCTCAACTTCCGCGTGCAGGTGTTCGACGCCCAGGGCAAGTTCCTGCGCGGCGTGGGCCAGCTCGGCGACGGGCCCGGAGACCTCTCGCGGCCCAAGGGAATCGGCCTCGACGCGCAGGGCGACCTCTACGTGGTCGAGGCGGACGCGGACGTGGTGCAGATCTTCGACCCGCAGGGGCGGCTCGCGCTGGTCTTCGGCGGGCGGGGCGTGGCGAACGGCAAGTTCTGGCTGCCGCAGGGCGCGGCGGTGGACGCGAAGAACCATCTCTACGTGGCCGACGCGTACAACGGCCGCGTGCAGGTGTTCGCGCTCCTGCCCGGGCCGGGGGGCAAGCCATGATCGCGCTCCTGGCTCTGTTGCTCGCGCAGGTGCCCGTCGCCAACATCCGCGCCACCAAGCACAACCTCTCCGCGCAGGGCGGCAACGTCATCCACGCCGAGACGGAGACCGAGGTCTGCGTCTTCTGCCACACGCCGCACGGCGCCTACCAGTCCAAGCCCATCTGGAACCGCAACCTCGACTACCAGGCGAGCGCGCTCTACACGCTCTACAGCTCGAGCACCCTCGACGCGATCCCCAGCCGCCCCAACGGCGCCACCCGCCTGTGCCTCTCCTGCCACGACGGCGTGCTGGCGCTGGGCGCGGTGATGAACCAGAACGCGCAGCACAACACCAACATCCAGATGGCCAACGGCGTCACCACCATGCCGCAGGGGAACACGCTGCTCGGGCTGGACCTGCACAACGACCACCCCGTCAGCATCGTGCCGGACACCAACGACCCGGAGATCCAGCTTCCGCCGGCGGGCGACGCGATCCTGCTGCAGGAAGGCGCGACGCCGGGAGTGAAGAACACCGTCCAGTGCACGAGCTGCCACGAGCCGCACCTCAATACGACCAAGTTCCTGCGCAAGGACAACCTGCGCGGCGCCATCTGCACCACCTGCCACACGAAGCCGGGCTGGATCGGCAGCCGCCACGAGGCCTCCCTCGCGCCGTATCCCGCGGCGGGCACCACCACCGTGGGCGACCGCGCCTGCCTCAACTGCCACACGCCCCACAACGCCGTCTCGCCGGCCCGCCTGCACACCACCGCGAACCTCTCCGGCGCGCCGCTGCCCTGGGCGGAGGAGAACGTCTGCCTGCAGTGCCATCGCCTGGGCGGAACCGGCGTCGATCCTTCCCGCGGCAAGGCGGCGCCGGACATCCAGACGCAGTTCAACAAGTTCACCCACCACCCGGTGGAGCTGACCACCGACGTCCACCAGCCGGAGTTCACCGCGCGCCTGCCGGCCCCCGAGCCGGTGCTCAACACGGTGGCCAAGCACGTGGAGTGCGCCGACTGCCACAACCCGCACCAGGTGCAGGCGCTGCCGCAGCTGCCCTCCACCGACACGCGCAACGTCCATACCGGCATGCGCGGCATCGCCAAGGACGGCAGCGAGGTGATCGACTCCGCCAGCCGCCCCGTGCAGCAGTGGGAGATCTGCTTCCGCTGCCACGGCGACAGCTACGCGCTGACCATTCCGCCCGCTGCCACCCGGCCGCCTTCGGGGTCCAACAAGCGCCTGGAGTTCCAGCCCACCAATCGCTCCTTCCACCCCGTGGGCGACGTGGGCAAGAACCAGTCGGCGGTGCTCGACAACTTCAATGCCGGAGGGCAGCTCCAGGGCAACGCCTGGGACGGCACGCCGCTCAGCCGCCTCAAGACGGTGCTCTGCACCGACTGCCACAACAACGAGTCCACCGCCGACGTGCAGGGCAGCGCGCGCAACTCCAGCTCCGGCCCCAAGGGCCCGCACGGCAGCAGCAACGCGCGGCTGCTCCGCGCCAACCTCTCCTTCGCGGTGGGGTCGGACAACGGCCCGCCCTTCGGCGGCTTCAACGCCAACAACTTCGCCCTCTGCTTCCGCTGCCACGACGTCAACCGGCTCACCGGCCAGAGCGGCAGCCGCACCAACTTCTTCCAGAACGGCAACGTGGGCGCCGGGCGCGGCAACCTGCACTGGCTGCACCTGATCGACAAGACCAACGCCAACTGCATCGAGTGCCATTACAACATTCATTCCAATGTCGAGGCGAACAATACCGAATACGTGAACGTGCCGCCCGGCATCAGCACGCACCTGATCAACTTCGCGCCCACCGTCAAGCCCTTCCCCGGAACCGATCCCAACACCGGGCGCACCTACGCGAGGCCGGCGTGGGGCTATACGGCGTCCGGCGACCCCTACTGCTTCCTGCGCTGCCATGGCCAGAACGCCATGGACGGCCAGAAGTCCGTCTACCGGCAGGTGGCGCCATGAAGCGCTCTCTGGCCATTGCCGTCTTCGCGCTCGCGGGAGCCGCCCTTGCGGACATCTACGAGACGCCGCACAACCTGCTTGGAGCGACGGCTCCGGTGCGCGGCGCGCCTGCGCCGGCCGGCGGGCAGCCCCTCTGCGTCATCTGCCACGTGCCCAACCAGATGCAGTACAGCGTGCAGCTCGCCGCCTGGGGCGGCCCCGGCCAGAACCGCGCCCTCGACGTGCGCGCCGACCCCGCCGGCCCTCCGCAATCGCTGCGCTGGGCGGGCTCGACCTTGCGCTGCCTCTCCTGCCACGACGGCACCGTCTCCTCCATCAACATCACCTTCCGCCCCAGCTCCACCTCGCTGCTCAACGAGCCCGCCAACGGGCAGGCGCGCGCGCTCTCCCTGCCGGGGAGCGGCGGCCTCGACCCGAGCGGGCCGGTGATGGGCAACCACCCCGTCGGCGTTCCCTATCCGCTCGAGTTCCAGGCCGGCACCTTCCGCGCCATCGGCCCGCGCGCCGTCACGCTGGGGGCGGACTGGAACCCGGACCCGCGCGAGAAGGGCCTCAAGCTCGTGGCCGACACCTCCGGGTTCGCGGTGGCCCCGGGCAGCGCTGGCGTGGAATGCGCCACCTGCCACGATCCGCACGGAACCCCGAACCCCTATTTCCTCCGCCTTCCTCTCGCCGGGAGCCAGCTATGCCTGGGTTGCCACCGCAAGTGATCGCGCTGGCGCTGCTGGCCGCCGCGCCTGCAGCGCCGCCCAAAGGACCGGGAGACGACTGCCTCGCCTGCCACGGCGAGCTGGCGGTCAAGAAGATCGTCCATCCGCCGGTGAAGAACGGTCTCTGCGTCGCCTGCCACGAGCCGGTGGACGACCACGCGCACCATTTCCGCATGCGCGCCGAGGACAAGCGCCTCTGCACGCAGTGCCACGCGGCCCGCAACACCGAGGCGGTGCTGCACAACCCGGTGGTGCAGGGCCTCTGCCTCGCCTGCCACGACCCGCACCAGTCCGACAACCTGGCGCGGCTGCGCAAGCCGGTGAAGGACACCTGCACGCAGTGCCATCCCTCCAAGCGCCTCGCCGACGCGCACGCCGCCACCAAGCACGGCGCGCTCGATCCCGAGCAGAACCCGAAGGTGTGCGTGGCCTGCCACGACCCGCACCAGAGCCCGTACGCGAAGCGGCTCAAGGCCGACCCGCCGATGGAGGTCTGCCTCACCTGCCACGACAAGGTGCAGCAGTCGCCCACCGGACCGCTGCTCAACATGAAGGCCTATCTCGACAAGTACCCCGAGACCTGGATGCGGCACGGGCCGGTGCGCGAGGGACAGTGCCCGGCCTGCCACGAGCCGCACGGCACCGACAACCTGCGCATCCTCAAGGCGCCCTTTCCCCGCGACTTCTACTCGCCGCTGGATGCGCCGGAGCAGACCTACGGGCTGTGCATGACCTGCCACGACAAGCGCCTGCTCCAGGACAGGTACCTGAAAGAGAAGGCCGGCCCCAGCGCGGAGGTCTGGTGGGCGCAGCGCGAGGAGGGCGCGCGGCTGGTGCGCGAGGGCATCACCGGCTTCCGCAACGGCGACGAGAACCTGCACTGGCGGCACGTGAACAAGCCGGACAAGGGCCGCACCTGCCGCGCCTGCCACGACTTCCACGCCAGCCCCAATCCCAAGCACATCCGCGACACCACCCGATTCGGGAACTGGGAGTTCAAGCTCAACTACAGGAAGACGGAGACGGGCGGCGGCTGCAGCCCCGGCTGCCACGTCGAGCGCCGCTACGACCGCGTCAACAAGCAGGAGAACCCCAGATGACCGCGGCCGCGCTCCTCGCCGCGGCGCTGATCGTACCCGGACCGGGGGCGCAGACCACCCGGCCCGCGGTGCGCGTCATCGTCGAGGCGCAGGGCGCGGTGGAGTTGAAGCCCGGCGGCGTGTGCACGAACGGCGGCGGGTTCGCCCACTGCAAGGTGGAGCTGCAGCCGGGGCCCAACGAGCTCTCCCTTTCGCGCGGCGGGGCGGCGGAGCCGCTGCTCCTCTTGCGGCAGGTGACCACCTCCCCTCAAGTGCCCGGCGTGGATCAGGCGGGGTTCGGGGTGCAGAGCGTGCACCGCGCCGAGGTGGAGAAGGTGTGCGCGAAGTGCCACGCCATGGACGAAGCGAAGGGCCGCGCCGAGGGCGACTCGATGCTCGGCAGCGAGTGCGCGCGCTGCCATGCCGACGTGGTGACGCGGCCGCGCCAGCACGGCCCGGTGGGGCAGGGCGCCTGCCTGATGTGCCACGACGCGTCCTCATCGCCGCAGAGGTACGCGGTGCGCTGGCCCATCCAGGAGACGTGCTTCCGCTGCCACACCGACATCCAGGGGCAGATGCTGCGCAAGGCGTACCGGCACGGCCCCGCCGCAGCGGGCCGCTGCACCACCTGCCACGACCCGCACGGGTCGGAGAACGACTTCTGGCTGAAGAAGCCGGTCTTCGATCTCTGCACCAACTGCCACACCGAGAAGGCCACCGACCGCCACGTGGTGGTGGGCTTCGTCTACGGCGACTCGCACCCGCTGCGCGCCCGCGAGCATCCGCTCAAGCCGGCGCCCTTCTACTGCTCGTCGTGCCACAACCCGCACGCCGCGCAGTCGCGCTTTCTCTGGCAATTCGACGCAACCGAACGGGAGCAGCTATGCGAAACCTGTCACCGCAAGTGACGCTCTTTGCGGCGCTCGCCGCCGGCGTCCTCTCTCTCGGCGCGGGCAAGGACGCGAGACCCGCCTCGGCGGATCCGCTGATGCGCACGTTCAGCCCCGCGGACCATCCGCCGCCCGAGCCGCCGAAGACGCCCGAGCTGATGCAGCTGGGCGAGCGGGTCTACAAGGGCGCCTGCCTCGGCTGCCACGGCGAGAATGGCGACGGCGAAGGCCGGGAGGGCAAGTACCTGCCCATCCCGCCGCGCAACTTCGTCGTCGGCCAGTTCACCCTGCGCACCACCCCGTCCGGCTCGTTGCCGCGGCCCACCGACCTCTTCCGCACCATCCGCCGCGGCATCCGCCCGGACATCGACATGGCGTCGTTCACCTTCCTCTCCGACCGCGAGGTGTGGGCGGTGATCGCCTACATCCGCACCTTCTCGCCGCGCTGGAAGGACGAGAAGCCCGGCGAGCCGGTGGTGATCAAGGATCCGCCGCCCAACTCCGCGGCGATGGTGGAAGCGGGGCACAAGGTGTTCATGGACACCGGCTGCTTCGCCTGCCACGGCGAGAAGGGCGGCGGCGACGGCCCGTCGGCGGCGGCGCTGACGTACGACAACGGCAAGCCGGTGAAGCCGGCGAACCTGACCCGTCCGGACTGGTTCAAGGGCGGGTCCACGCCGAGGGACATCTATCGGACGTTCATTACCGGAATGGATGGCACGCCGATGCCGTCCTTCGGGGATTCCCTGAGCGAGGAGCAGCGCTGGCAACTGGCGTACTTCGTGCTGTCGCTGGGCAAGCCGGAGGCGACGGCGCAGAAGTAGGGAATGAACAATCGCCGACGTCTCATCGCCCTGATCGCCTGTGCCGCCGGCGCGGCAGAGGCGCAGGCCATTCACCCCCTCATCGTGCGGCCGCTCACGCTCCCGCGCGGCGCGGTGCAGTTCGCGGTGGACGGCGCCTATTCGAACTTCTCCCGGATCCTCGGGCCGGAGGCGCCGGGTTCGCTCGCCGGCGAGACGCTCTCGCTGGGAGCCGACTTCGGCGTGACCGATCGCGTCCAGCTCGGCGCCGCCGTCGCGCTGCCGGTGAATCCAGGCGCGGCCTTCGGCTCGCTCCTCGCCAGCGCTGTCCTTGCCTTCGACCCGCGCGGCGGGGTGCGGATCGACGCCGGGTTCGAACGCCCGGGCGTCAACGGCGACCCCACCGCTGCGAGGACCGGCAACACGACGCTCTGGTTCGGAGGGCTCGGGCTCCCGGTCAAGCTGCCCCTCGGCCCGGCCGTCGCGCTCGTCAGCGGACGCGCCGCCGCCGTCGACTTCGGTCATTTCCGCAACGTCGGCAGCGGCCCGACCGGATTGTATTTCGGCGCCATGTCCTTCGCAGGGGGAACCTCGGACATCCTGACCGTCAGCGGCGAAGACGGCTTGACCCGGATCGGGATCAACCTGCCTGCAGGGTTTCTGCTGCAGCCGGATCCCCGCTTTGCGCTCACTTTGCTGGCCGGCTATTCGGCGTCCGTAACCGACTCCGGCGGCCGCTCCGAGGCGCTGCACTTCGTCCCCGTAGGCGTGGAGGCGGTCGTCTCTCCTGCAGCGCCGCTGGACGTCGGTCTCCGCTTCCTCCTCGACGGGCTCGTCGCAGGCTGGCCGGCCGGCGGTCCGGGCTATTTCGACCTGCGCAACCTGGT
>DATDMU010000253.1:0-20397 GCA_036518615.1 Myxococcales bacterium | reverse complement strand
TCCTCTCCGGAGACGCCGGCCTGATCGTCGGCCGCTACGGCCTCTTCTCCATGGGCCTCTCCTACGGCGTGGCCATCGTGCTGCCCATCGTCACCACCTTCTTCCTCGCCTTCAGCGTGCTGGAGGACTCGGGCTATCTGCCGCGGCTCGCCGCCATGCTCAACCGCGCCTTCCGCCTCCTGGGCCTGAACGGCAAGGCGGTCCTGCCGCTCATCCTCGGCCTCGGCTGCGACACCATGGCCACGCTCACCGCGCGAATCCTGGAGACGAAGAAGGAGCGGGTGGTGGTGACCTTGCTGCTCGCGCTCGCCATTCCCTGCAGCGCGCAGCTCGCGGTCATCTTCGCCATGCTGGCGGGCATCCATCTCGCCGCCTCGCTCTGGTTCCTGGGCGCCATCGCGGCGGTGATGCTGCTGGTGGGCTTTCTCGCCGCGCGGATCATCCCCGGGCGCGGCTCCGACTTCATCCTCGAGCTGCCGCCCCTGCGCCTGCCGCAGCCGGGCAACGTGCTGGTCAAGACGGTGGCGCGGGTCGAGTGGTACGCAAAGGAGGCGCTGCCCCTCTTCCTGCTCGGCACGGCGGTGCTCTGGGGCATGGACCGGCTGGGCGCGCTGGCGGTGCTGGAGCGCGCCGCCGCGCCCGTGGTCACCGGGCTGCTCGGGCTGCCCCGCGAGACGGCGGGCGCGTTCATCCTCGGCTTCTTGCGGCGCGACTACGCAGCGGCGGGACTCTTCGCCCAGATCGAGCCGGCGCTGCGGGCGGGCGCCGTCACCCGCGAGATGGAGGTGCAGATCGTCGTTGCGCTGGTCACGGTGACGCTGTTTCTGCCCTGCATCGCGCAGCTCTTCATGATGCTGAAGGAGCGCGGGACCCGGGTGACGCTCCTGACGGTGGGCTTCGTGCTGCCCTTCGCCTTCGGCATGGGCGGGCTGCTCAACGTGCTGATGCGGAGGTTCTACCTGTGACCTGCTCGCTCTGCGGATTCCGGTTCGACGAGACGCAGGCCGGCTGCAGGCCGTCCTGCCCCATGGCGAGCGGCTGCAACCTCCGCTGCTGCCCGAACTGCGGCCACGGCGCAGTGGCCGAGGGCCCCATCGCGCATCGCCTGCGCAGGCTGCTCGTCCGCCTCGCTTCGCCGAGGAGGAGCCGGCTCCGCCGGCGACGGGCGGAGGCCGCAGGCCACAGCATCAAATGAGGAGATCGCCGTGAAGATCCGCAAGCTGGAAGAGCTGCTCGAGACCGTCTTCACCGAGCGCGAGCAGGGCCGCGACCAGGTGGAGAGCGTCCTCGCGCACGCCTTCGAAGGCCACGCTCCGGACAAGGGGCCCGAAGACTTCCGCGAGCTGGCCAGCCTGGGCCTGGTGCAGTTCGACGGCGCGCGGATTGCGCTGACGCCGGAAGGCGAGCAGCGGGCGTCCGAGGTGGTGCGCCGGCACCGGCTGGCGGAGCGCCTCTTCACCGATCTGCTCGCCCTGGACGAGACGCAGACGGAGCAGCAGGCGTGCGAGGTGGAGCACGTCCTCTCCGCGGAAGCCACCGATTCGGTGTGCACGCTCCTTGGCCATCCCCCCTCCTGTCCCCACGGCAAGCCCATCCCGGCGGGTCCCTGCTGTGCGGCGTTTTCACGCACCGTGAAGCCGCTGGTCACCGCGCTCGCCGCCCTGCCCCTGGGGAGCCGCGGCCGCATCGCCTTCCTCGCGCCGCGCTGGGCGGAGCGGATGGACCGCCTGGCGTCCCTGGGAGTGATGCCCGGGACGATCGTCCGACTCAAGCAGCGCGCTCCCTCGGTGGTCATCGAGTCCGGCGAGACCACGCTGGCGCTCGATCCGGAGATCGCCGCGGCCATCTACGTGAAGCCCGTGGCGTAAGATTTTCGGCCCCTCCTGTCAGGCCGCACTCGGCGCCGCTTGGCCCGCTCCTTGAAGGGAAATGTACCTCGAGGAGCTTGCCGCCATGCGCCATCCGCCCGCGACCGAGGTGCGCCTTCCCATCCGCGTCCGTCGCACCATCGACGGCGCGGGCGAAATGACCGCGACGATGCTGGTGCATTGCGACGCGCGGCGGCGGTCGATTCCTCTCGACGACTGCAGCGCCTGCGACGACTGCGTGAGCGTGCACGTCGATCCGCTGGAGGAGGAGTCGTACGTCACCTGCACGAAGGGGGCGGTCTTCGGGATGGAAGACACGGTGGAGGAGCGCGCCGTTCCCGACGGCGATCGCACCCGCGTCTGGTCGGTGATGGCCAAGCGCCTGGTCTGCGTGCTGCCGGACGCGAAGACCGACCTGCTCCGCGACATCCTGCTCGAGCGCGGCGTCACCGGCGCGCCGGTGGTGGATCCGCGCGGCACCGTCCTTGGGTTCGTCTCGCGCGCCGACATCCTGCGCGGGAGCTGGCCCGCGCCGAGCGCGGTGGTGGGCGAGATCATGACGCCGCTGGCGGTCACGGTGAGCGAGTCGGCCTCGCTGGCGGAGGCGAGCGCGCTCATGGCGCTGGAGGGGATCCATCTCTTGCCGGTGGTGAACAACGCAGCGGCGGGGAACGTGGTGGGGGTCATCTCCGCGCTGGACGTGCTGAGGTGGTTTGCAAGGAAGTGCGGGTATCTGCGGCAGGACCTGCAGAGCGGGAACTGAAGGGTTCGGGGAACGGGTTTAGGTTTAGGGAACGGGGTGAGCTGCCCTCAGACCGTAGCGGCTCACGCGGTGACGAGGCCGTGGCGGGCGAGCTTTTCGTACAGCGTGGAGCGGTGCAGGCCGGCCAGTTCCGCCGCCTTCGCCACTGAACCGGATGCTTCGCGCAGCAGGGCCGACAAATAGCGCTGCTCCCAGTCGTCGCGTTCGCGGCGGTAGCTGCCCTCCTGCGCTTCCACCTCGCCGGCGGCGGTCACCTCGGGAGGCAGGTCCTCCACCGAGAGCGTCTCGCTCCGGGCGAGGAGCAGCGCGCGCTCGACGCAGTTCTCCAATTCGCGCACGTTGCCCGGCCAGCGGTAGTCGAGGAGCGCCTTGAGCGCGGCGGGACTCGCAGGCAGCTCGGGCCGGTTGAGCCGCTGCGCGTGCTTCTTCACGAAGTGCTCCACCAGAAGCGGAATGTCCTCGCGCCGCTCGCGCAACGGCGGCAGGCGCACCGGCATGACGTGGATGCGGTAGTAGAGGTCCTCGCGGAACGCTCCCGAGGCCACCTTCGACTTCAGATCCTCGTTGGTGGCGCAGACGATCCGCACGTCCGCCTTGCGCGCCTGCCGGCTGCCCACCGGGATGTAGTCGCCGTCCTGCAGCACGCGCAGGAGCTTGGGCTGCAGCGGCTGCGAGAGCGACCCGATCTCGTCGAGGAAGAAGGTGCCGCCCTCCGCGGCGGCGAAGAACCCGGGCCGCGCCATGTTGGCGCCGGAGAAGGCGCCCTTCTCGTGCCCGAACAGCTCCGACTCGGCGAGCTGCTCCGGCACCGCCGACATGTTCAGCGCCACGTACGGCTTCGAGGCGCGGCGGCTCATCGCGTGGAGCGCGCGCGCGATGAGATCTTTGCCGGTGCCGCTCTCGCCCTCGATCAAGACGGGCACGTCGGTCGGCGCCACCCGCTCCAGGATCTCGAGCACCTGCTGCATGGCGGCGGACTTGCCGAGGATGCCCTGCACGCTGCGCGAGGCCTGCAGCTCGCGGCGCAGGCGCGCGTTCTCCTTGCGCAACCCCACGTGCTCCGCGGCGCGCTTGACCAGAAGCTCCAGCGCCTCCGGGTCCACCGGCTTGCGCAGGTACTCGAAGGCGCCGGCCTTCATCGCGTCCACCGCCGTCTCCACCGAGGCATAGGCCGTCAGCACGATCACCGGCGCGTCGATGCCGCGCTCGCGAAACAGCTTCAGCCCGGTCAGCCCGTCCATGCCGGGCATCCGCAGGTCGGTGATGATCACGTCGGGCGGATCCAGCTCGAAGGCCGAAAGCGCCGCCTGCACCGAGTCGTAGGTGGAGACGCCGCAGGAACTTCCCAGCACCCGCGCCATCACCTGCCGCGCCGGCTCCAGATCGTCGATGACCGCGATGCGTGGCTTCATGCCGAAGGCCTCCAGGGGATGCGGATGCGGAAGAGCGCGCCGTGGCCGGTGTCCTCCACCTCCGCCGTGCCGCCGTGCGCCTCCGCGGCCTGGCGCACGATGGCGAGCCCCAGGCCGGTCCCCTTTTCCTTGGTGGTGAAGAACGGCTCGAAGATGTGCTCGCGGACGGGCAGGGGGACGCCGGGTCCGGTGTCCTCGAACTCCACCACCACCTCGCCGTTCTGCTGCAGGGCGCGCACCGAGAGCTTGCCGCCGCCCTTCATCGCCTGGATGGCGTTCACGCACAGGTTGACGAACGCCTGCCGCAGGAGCTCCGCGTCGACGTTCACGTCGGGCAGCGCGGCGCAGACGCGAAGGTCGGTGGTGACCCGCGCCTCCACCGCCGCCGGCTCGATCACTTCCACCGCCTCGCGCAGCACGGGTTCGACCGACTGCGACGCCCGCCGCGCGGACCGGGCGCGGGCGAAGAAGAGGAAGCGCTCCAGCATGGCCGAGGCGCGGCCCGCCTCGCGCTTCACCGCGTCCATGTCGGCGCGGTTGGGATGGTCGGCAGGCAGCTCGCGGGCGGCCATCGCGGCGAATCCGGAGATGACGTGGAGCGAGTTCCCCATCTCGTGCGCGAAGCCCGCGGCGATTCCGCCCAGGGTGACCAGCCGCTCGGCGCGCAGCCCTTCCTCGGTGGCGCGGGCCACGCGCTCGTTGAGGGTGGCGATGAGCTGCTCCATCTGCGCGCGGCTTTCGCGCAGGCGCGCGGACATGCGGTTGAAGGCGCCCACCAGCTCGGACAGCTCGGGGTCGGCCGCGACCTTCACTTCGATGCGCTCGCCTTCGGAGAGCTTCTCGGTGGCCCGCACCACCTCGGTCAGCGGCCGGGTGATGCGGTGCAGGAGCAGGTTGCCGAAGCTGAGGCCGAGGACGATCCAGGCGAGCGCGATGACCGCCGCGCCGGTGGCCAGCCGCCTCGCTTCCGCGAGCACGCCGTCGGAGCGGTAGGAGATGCGCACCGCCCCCGCCAGCGAGCCGTTCACGCTCACGATCGGCGCGCTCGCTTCCAGCGGCTCGCGGCCGACCAGGCGGCGCAGCGAATCCATCGGCATCTCGGTGGCGCGGAACGACCCGGGCATCCCGCCGGGGCAGCCGCGCCCGGAGAGGTCGGCGCACGCGGCCACCGCTCCCTGCCGATCGACGATCCACGCGCGCACCAGCGGCGCCGTTCCCAGGGCGCGCCGCAGGACGGGCAGGAGCGCCTCGCGGGCGCCGGCCTCCGGCCCGTCCGGCCCCAACCACTTCTGGGCCCCGAGCGCGATCGAGGACGCCATCGACGCGCCTTCGCAGGAGAGCTGCTGCTGCGCCTGCAAGAGGCCGCGCCAGAGCGCCACGCTGGTCACGCCCGTCGCCGCGAAGAGCGTCACGCCGGCCACCAGCACGAGGAGCTTGAGGCGCAGCGTCATGCGCGCGGCCTCCTGGCAGGGCACGGGCGTTGCAGCGAGAGCAGGGCCGCATGCGTGCGCGCATCATCATCCCGCTGGCGGCGCTGCTCACTCTCGGCGCGGCCTTCGGCGCGCAGAAATTTCGCGCTTACGTCTCCTCCGACGCCCGTTTCTGCGCCACCTGCCACCAGGCCAGCCCGGAGTTCGCGCTGTGGAGCGGCGGCGGCCACTCCCGCATCGCCTGCCAGAAGTGCCACCACGCCACGCCGGCGCAGGGCGTCTCCATGCTCTCCGCCTTCCTGCTCGGGCGCCAGCCCGGATCGGGCGGGCACGGCAGCGTCGAGATCGGCTCGTGCGCCGCCTGCCATCTCTCCCACGACCGCGCCTGGGTACAGGTGGGCGCCTCGCGCGGGCATCGCATCCACGCGCTGGAGCAGAAGATCGCCTGCATCCGCTGCCACGGCGCTGCCGTCCACCGCTTCGAGCCGGTGGTGCAGAGCTGCCGCGAGTGCCACGGCGAGCACATGGTCAACCTCAAGGGCATGCAGAGGCTGCACTGCTTCGCCTGCCACGACTTCCTCTCGGTGGACACCGACCTGCGCCCGAGCCGCCGCGATTGCCTGCGCTGCCACCAGGCGGAGGGGCTTTCCGCGCAAAGCTTCCCCGAGGACGCGCCGATGCGCTTCACCTGCTCCGGCTGCCACAAGCCGCACCAGGCGCGCGCGCTGATCGAGTGCGCCTCGTGTCACGACAGGATGGCCACCGCCGGCCTGCATCGTCTGCCCTCGCACCGCGAGTGCGGCGCCTGCCACCGTCCGCACTCGTGGATCTCCGACCGCAACGAGTGCCTGCGCTGCCACCGCACCGCTCCCGCGCACGCCGGGGCGCTCACTTGTCCTTCGTGTCACTCGTTCCGGGGAGCTCCGGCGGTCCGTCTGGGTGGCAACTGAGGCAGGCGCTGCGGTCGATGTCCCTGCCGTGGTGGCCCATGCCCATGTGACAGAGGTGGCAGTGCCCCGCGTTGCGGTGGCCGATGGAAGCGTGCGCGAAGTTCGGCCCCTTCTCGAACACCACCTGCGAGTGGCAGGGAAAGCAGGGCAGCTCGCTTCGCCTGGGCAGCCGCTCCACCGCCGCCTTCGCCGCGGCCGGCGCCCGGGCGGGCTGCTCCGGCGGAGCGCCGCAGGCGAAGGCGAGCAGCATCAGGACGACGCTCTTCACGGCCGCTGCTCCGTGGCGGTGGCGCCGTTGGTCTTCTTCTCCTTGAAGGTCGCCTCGTACTCGAGGGCGTGCTCCTCCTTGAGCGCGTGCGTCTCGATGCGGCCGTCCAGCCAGGTCCAGCTCATCGGGAAGACGCTGGGGCGGAGGTGGACGTTGTAGAGGTGCCAGACGAAGAGCGCCAGCGCCGCCAGCGTGGCCTCGTCGCCGTGCGCGATCTGCGCCGCCTCCATCACGCTGGCGGGCAGCACGTGCGAGAACGCCACCGGGAACCAGCGCACCAGCCCGGTGCCGAACATGATGGCCACGCCCCAGAACACCGCCCAGTAGTCGAACTTCTCGTGGTAGGCGAAGCGCGCGAACTTCGGCCGCTCGGCGCTGAGGCCGAGGAAGTAGGTGAAGTTGCCGAACAGGTCGGCGATGTCCTTGGGCGTGGGAACCATGCCGAAGATGTCCCGCCGCTTCGCCGCCAGCGCGGTGAGGTAGCCCAGGTGGTAGAGGGCGGCGATGCCCATGGCGATGCCGGCCACGCGGTGGATGAGCCCGGCGCGGTGGATGCCGCCGAAGAACGCGACCAGGCCCTGCGAGGCGGACACCTGCGCGGCGCGCAGCGGCCACTCGGTGAGCACCAGCGTGATCACCGAGGCGATCAGCATCCAGTGCTGCACCAGCTGGTGCTTGTCGAAGCGCACCACCGAGCCCGGCAGCGAGGCGGGCACCGACGCGCGCGCGGGCGAAAGGCCGCGGCGGCGGCGCAGGATGCGCCGGACCTCGGAGCCGAAGTCGAGGATGACGTGCACCACCAGGAGCGTGAGCACCACCGAGGTGAGCCAGGAGAACAGCACCATGGTCCAGTACGCCACCGGCCGGGTGCTCTTCTCCGCGGGCTGGTGCGTGAAGGTGGCGGCGAAGTTGGCGGTGGCCCCCTTGTGGCACTCGGCGCAGGTCTTCACCTTGTTCTCGCCGTTGACCATCGAATCCGCAGAGCTCACCGCGGCGATGTCGTGGGTGCCGTGGCAGTTCATGCACACCGGCGCGCGGCTGCTGCCGAGCTGGCGCAGCCTGCCGTGCACCGAGTCGCGGTAGCTTTGCGCGGGGTGCTCGGAGAGGCCCGCCTGCTTCACCAGCTCGCCGTTCTCGTGGCAGCCGATGCAGCGCGAGGCGAAGAGCGAGGCGCGCTGCGCGGGGGCAAGACCCCTGGGCACCGCGTGCGGGCTGCCGTGGCAGTCGAGACAGAGGGGGCCGGCCGCCGCACGCTTCTCGCTCAGCCACTTGCCGTGGATCGAGTTGGTCCAGTCCTCCATCTGCGACTGGTGGCACTTGCCGCAGGCGGCGACGGCGGCGGGAGCGGTGCTGCGCTTGCCGATGCGATCGATCAGCTTCTGCTCGGCCTCGGTGGGCGGCGCAGGCTTCGAGCGGTGCAGGTCGAAGTCGTAGCCGCGGTGGCAGTCGGCGCAGTCGAGCTTGGCGTGGACCGACCCCGCGAACGCCTGCGCGTCGAAGAGCGGCGCCGTGTGGCAGGTGAGGCAACTCCGATTCGACGCTGCCGCGGAGGTTGCGCAGAAGAGGACGAGGACGGCGGCAAGGAAGGTTGCTCGCATGCGCGCCGGGATTGCAAAGGTCACGCCTCGCTGCGAAAAAACTCAACGGGGCGCAGGATCTTCGAGGTGAAGATTCTGCGCCCCGCGGTTTCACTCGGTCTTCGCATGCGGCTCGGCAACCTTTGCGGGCGGCTCGCGCGAGGCGGCTGCGATCATGTGGCCGAGCGCGCTTGCGGCCGCGGCTCCGGCAACCGCAAAAATGGCGGCGGTCGCGAACACCCCGAGCAGCATTCCGAATCCCACCAGGCCGCGCGCGAAGAGGTGCTGCGGCAGGGGCGTGCCGAAGATGCCGTCGGCGAGCATGAGGCCCGCGTACCCGCCGTACATCAACGAGGGGAGCAGTCCGACTGCGAGGAAGAGCACGATTCCGATTGCGGCTCCGGTCACTGCCAGCGTCTTGTTGCGCCTCCACATGGCGTTCTCCTTTTCCGATTTCGTTGCCAGACGCCCCCTCGCCTGTGCAGCGGCGCTGCCAGAAAAATCGCCAGTGATTTCGCTTGGTTCTTGCTGACGATGTCGGGATTGGGCGGACCTCTGTCGGCGCCATCCGACACCCCGCAAAAAGACGGCGCGGGCGCAAAGCTGTCGCCGCCTGCGCACGATGTTTTCATTCTCGAAAGTCAGCGGCCGCGCATCGATTTCGCGCTCGTTGAGAATCTCCTCACTCTGGCCGCAAGCGTGGCGCGGAGCTTGCTTTGCGTGGATGCGTGCACCTCGCCATCGTCGCCATCCTCCTCTCGCTCCCGGCCACCACTCCGGCGGCCGATTCCTGCCGCGAATGCCATGCGCAGCTGGAGCCTGCCCTCAAGAACGCGGTCGATCAGATGGGCGCAAGGGACGTCCACGTCAAAGCCGGGCTCTCCTGCGTGGCCTGCCACGGCGGCGACGCGACCTCGAGCACCAAGCACGTGGCCCACGGCACGGGCTTCACCGGCAAGCCCGTCAGCGCGGCCGTCGCCACCGCCATGTGCGGCATTTGCCACGCCAAGCCCGCGCAGAACTACGCCAAGGGTCCCCACCACGTGGAGAAAGCGGGCCGCAACAACCCGCGCTGCTACACCTGCCACGGCGCGCACGGCGTCCAGCAGGCGTCCATCGATCTCATCGCCGAGCCGCTCTGCACCACCTGCCACACCTTCCCCCAGGCATCGCGCATCCACAAGGCGCTGCGCGACGCCGAGCGCGAGATCTCCGGGCTGGACGCGCAGCTGCCCGCCGCCAACCCCGCTCGCGCGAAGCTGAAGGACGCGCGCGGCGAGCTGCGCGGCATGGCGCACGCGCTGGATCTGTTCGCGCTGACCCGCAACGCCTCTCGCGCGCTGGAGGTGGCCGACCAGGTGCGCGCAACCGAGCTGCCCAAGGTCAAGGCGCGCGCCTGGGTGAAGCCGCTCCGCACCGCCGCGGTGGTCCTCACCGCGCTGATGCTGCTGCTCGCCCTGGGCGCCGCGGTGCGCTTCGTCTGGGCGCACTGGCACCACATCCCGGTGGTCGGCAAGCTCGGCCGCGCGGAGTGGAAGATCCTCGGCGTCACCGGCGGGGTGCTGGCCGTGGCCTTCGGCATCGTCGCCTGGCGCGGCAACAAGTACATCGAGCACGAGCCCAGGTTCTGCCTCTCCTGCCACACCATGAACTCGGCGTACGATCTCTGGGAGCAGAGCGGGCACAAGAACATCGAATGCCACGCCTGCCACGTGCCCAACACGGTGAGCAACCTGAAGCAGCTCTGGGTCTACACCACGCAGCGGCCCGACGTGGTGGTCCGCCATGCCGAGGTGGACCGCGACGTGTGCGAGAAGTGCCACGCCAACAACAGCAGCCTCGCGAAGAAGAACCACATCGTCGATACGCCCGGCCACCGCGTCCACGCGCAGAAGGCGCGCATCGAGTGCGTGCTCTGCCACTCCACCTCGCTGCACCGCTTCAAGCCGCCCCGGGACATGTGCGTGCAGTGCCACAAGCAGATCACCCTCACCGCCGCCGGCACCATGGCCGAGATGCACTGCCTGCAGTGCCATCCCTTCATGGCCGACGACGCCAAGCGCCCGCTCAAGCCCGACCGCGCCCTCTGCCTCGACTGCCACCAGAACCGCCAGATCAAGGGCGAGGTCTTCCCCGCCAAGGCGCCGATGAAGTGGGACTGCGGCAAGTGCCACAAGCCGCACGAGAAGATCGCGCTGGGGAACGGCGACTGCGTCAAGTGCCACGACGCCATCAACGAAGGCCTCCATCAAGTGAAGGCGCACGCGGACAACTGCCAGGGCTGCCACAAGCCGCACAGCTGGAGCAGCGGCGTGGCCTCCTGCACCAACTGCCACGAGAACGTCAATCCGGCCAGCCACCATCCGGGAAAGACCTGCACCGAGTGCCACGGCGCCTGGAACGACAACTGGGTGAAGCTGGCTCAGCTCGCCAGGAGGAAGTAGCCCGCGAAGGCGGCGGACGCGACGTACATCAGGGGATGCACCTCGCGGGCGCGGCCGAGCAGGAGCTGGATCGCGACGTAGGCGACGAAGCCGTACCCGATGCCGTGCGAGATCGAGTACGTGAGCGGAATGGTGACGAGGAGCACGAAGGCGGGCAGGGCGGTGGGCAGCGCGCGAAAGTCGATGCGGGCGATCTGCTGGAACATGAGGAATCCCACCGCCACCAGCGCCGGCGCCGTCGCGGCGGGCGGGACGATTCCCGCGATGGGCGCCGCGAACGTGGCCAGGGCGAAGAGCAGGCCCACCACCGCCGTGTGCAGGCCCGTGCGCGCGCCTTCCGCCACTCCGGCCGCGGATTCGATGTAGCTCGTCACCGAGCTGGCCCCGAACAGCCCGCCCACCGCCGCGGCGATGGAATCGACGGTCAGCAGGCGCCCGAGGCGCGGGATCTCGCCGCTCGAGTCGACGAGCTGCGCCTCCTCGGCGATGGCGGTGCTGGTGCCGATGGTGTCGAAGAAGTCCACCAGAAGGACGGCGACGAAGAGCGGCAGCATGCGCAGGCTGAGCGCGCCGCGCAGGTCCGCCTCGCCGAACGTCTCGAAGCGGGGCGCCGAGAGCCACGCGCCCGCCGGCAGCCCGGTCACCTTCGTGGCCAGCGCCAGGACCGTGCAGGCGACGATGCCGAAGAGGATGGCGCCGTTGACCTTGCGCGCCATCAGCGCGGCGGTCATCAACAAACCGGCGAGGGCGATGGCCGTCTGCGGGTCGCGCAGCGTGCCGAAGGTGACGGGAGGGAGGGCGGAACTCTCTCCTGCGGCGAGCGCCTGCACCGTGCCGGGAGGGACGATGACGACCCTCGCGTTGACCAGCCCGATGAAGGCGATGAACAGGCCGATTCCCACGCCGATGGCGCGGCGCAGGTCGCGGGGGATGGCGCGCATCAGCGCCTCGCGAAAGCCCACCAGCACGAGCACCAGCATGGTGAGCCCGTCGAGCACGACCAGGCCCATGGCGATCCGCCAGGAGCCGGCCGCGGGCGCCACCTGGTAGGCGATGACCGCGTTGAGCCCCATGCCGGGCGCGAGCGCGATGGGGAAGTTGGCGCCGAAGGCCATCAGGAGGCAGCAGGCGGCGCTGGCCGCGGCGGTGGCGGCCACCACGGGTCCTTTGGGCATGCCGCACGCCGCGAGGATGGCCGGGTTCGCGAAGAGGATGTACGCCATGGTCAGGAAGGTGGCGAACGCGCCGCGGACTTCGCGGCCCGCGGTCGTGCCGCGCGCCGTCAACTGGAAGACCCGGTCGAGCACGCTCGAATCCGTGGCATGACGCGTTCGGGAACGCAACCGATGCGCGCTGTCCGTATCGTTTCGCGAAGGGCCTGCGCGGCGCGTTGGTCCTCCAGAGGGAAACTACGCAGGGCACGATCCTTGCTCCTTCCCGGCTTGCAGTTCGCGGGCGGCGCGGTGCTGCTTCCCGGCGCAACTTCGCGCCTCTCGGGGCGGGAGCACCGCCGCGCCGCCACGCGTTTTTCTCGATGGCATGTCTGGTGCCGCCCGGTTCAGGGTTCGGGGAACGGGTTTGGGTTGAGGTTCAGGTTTGGGGTTCAGGGCCTCGCCGGCGCTCACTGCTCACGGCTCACGAACCGCTGTTCCGCCGCCGGCGCTCACTGCTTGCGCAATGCGCCCAGGGCGTAGGGGACGGCGACCTCTACGCGGAGCGTTCTTTGGCCCAGGCCGAAGACCTTGAAGCCGTGGGCTTGCAACAGGTCCAGCTCGAACTGGACCCAGCCGCCGTCCGGGCCGATGCCGAGCACCAGCCGCTGGTCGGTGCGCTCCGGCGGGGAGGCGGCGCCGGGGTGGGCCACCAGGCGCGTGGTTTGCGGCCAGAGGGCGTCCAGCTCGTCTTCGACGAAGGGGCGGAAGCGGTCGCGGACCAGCACCTGGGGGAGCGTGGTGTCGCGCGCCTGCTCGAGGCCGAGGACGAGCAGCTCTTCCATCGATGCCGGCTCGAGGACGCCGGAATCGAAGTAGCTCTTCTCCACCCGCGCGGCGTTGACCAGAACGATGCGATCCACTCCCAGCGAAGCGGCCGCGGGCAGGATCCTGCGCAGCGCCTTGGGCCGTGGAATCGCGAGCACCAGATCCACGCCGGGGCGCGGCGGAGGCGCCTCCGTCAGCTCCGGCCGCAGCACCAGCCCGGAATCGTCGAGGCGCAGCACCTCTGCCGTGCCCACGAGCCCGCCCAGCCGCCCCACGCGTACCTTGCCGCCCGCCGCCGCGCGGAGCACCTCCCGGGCGTGCGCGAGGCGGCGGCCGGTCAGGCGGACCGTGCCGTCCTCGCGGAAGTCCGCCTCGCGCAAGAGGAGCAGGTTCATCGCGATTCGCGGAGGCATTGTAGCGTTAGAATGGCGGGGTGCGCCTGTTGCAGCATCGCATCGCCGGCCCGGAGCCCTGCCCGTACATCGACGGGCTCAGCTCGCAGACCGAGACCCTGCTGATGACGGGAGTGAGCCCGCTCGAGCTGGAGCGGCTGCTCGAGCGCGGCTGGCGCCGCTTCGGTCCGGTCTACTTCCGGCCCGTCTGCGACTCCTGCGACGAGTGCGTCTCGGTGCGGGTGCCGGTGGCGACGTTCTCCCCCTCCGCCAACCTGCGCCGCGTGCTGCGCCGCGCCCAGGGCGTGCGCCTGGAGGTCGGCGATCCTGCGGTGGACGACGAGCGGCTCGCGCTCTACCGGCGCTGGCACGGCGAGCGCGAGGTCGACCGCGGGTGGAAGCCCGACCGCATCGGCGAGGAGTCGTACGCGATGCAGTTCTGCTTTCCCCATCCGGCCGCGCGCGAGTTCTCCTACTGGGAAGGCGACCGGCTGCTGGGCGTCGGCATCGCCGACGAGACGCCGCACGCGCTCTCCGCCGTCTACTGCTACTACGAGCCGCGCGCCGCCGGGCTGTCGCTCGGCACGCTCAACGTGCTCCGCGCCATCGAGTACGCGCGCGAGAAGGGCCTCGAGCACGTCTACCTGGGCTACCGGGTGGAGGCGTGCGCCTCGCTGCAGTACAAGGGCAGGTTCCAGCCGCAAGAAAGGCTCCGCGGACGCGTCGAGGGCGACTCCATGCCGCGCTGGGAGCGCGCGTGAAGCTGCACCAGGAGTCGGTGCAGGTGGAGCCGCGCCGCCCCGGACTGCACGACGTCACCGAACGGGTGCGGCAGGTGGTGGCCGCCTCCGGCGTGCGCACCGGCCTCTGCAACGTCTGCATCCAGCACACCAGCGCGTCGCTGGTGATCCAGGAGAACGCCGACCCGGCCGTGCTGCGCGATCTGCAGCGCTTCCTCTCCCGGCTCGCGCCGGAGGGCGGCGACTACGAGCACGACACCGAGGGGCCCGACGACATGCCGGCCCACATCCGCGCCGCGCTCACCCGGACCGCCGAGACGCTGCCGGTGAGCGGCGGCGACCTCGCCCTCGGCACCTGGCAGGCGCTCTACGTCTGGGAGCACCGCCACGCCGCGCACCGCCGCACGCTGGTCGTCACCGTGTGGGGCGAGTAGCATCTCGCGCGGAGGGAATCCCGATGACGCGTTCGATGCGTGGCGTCGCCGCCGCGACCGCCGTGGCGTTTTCCACCGGCTGCTTCGGGTCGTTTGCCCTGACCCGCAAGCTCTGGCACTTCAACGACACCGCCACCCGGGAGAAGGGCCTCAAGGAGCTGCTCTTCCTCGTGCTCGTGATCGTGCCCGTCTACCAGCTCGCCGCGCTCGGCGACGCGCTCATCTTCAACACCGTGGAGTTCTGGGGCGGCAAGAACCCCATCACCAGCATGAAGGACGGCGACCGCGACGTGGTGGTGCAGCGGACCTCTGAAGGCCTGCACATCGACGTGCTCGAGCCGGGCAGGGGCGCGCGCTCCTTCGATGTCGCGCTGCGCGAAGATGGCGCCACCGCGGCGGAAGGTGGCGTGCCCCTGGCCATCGCGACCGGCGGCGAGGCAGGCATTTCCGTCGTCGACGCATCCGGCCATCCGCTCTTGCGCAAGTCGCTCCCCGAGGCCGAGGCGCTGGCCGCGGCGGCGCGCACGTCGCCGGCCGCCTTCGCGCGCCTGCTCGAGCAGCAGGAGGCCGGTACGCTGGTGGCGTTCGGCGCGCGCTGAATTTCCCGTGCGCGCGGGACCGGCGTGCGCCTATGCTCACGGCCCATGAGGTTGAACCGCCTGATGGGCCGCTATCTGCGGGACCTGCGCAGCCGCGAGGTCGAGGCGGCGCTGTCGCCCCGCGGGCCCGACGTGCGCATCGTCGAGGCGGGCGGCTGCTTCCTCCTCGGCGGGTTCCTGGAGAAGCCGCACCTGAGCGCGGCCGACTTCCGCGACCAGACCGGCCTCGAGTGCAGCGCAAACAAGCTCCGCATGGAGGCGATGTTCGACGCGCGCATCGCGTCCTCCTGCCCGCTCCTGCTCCTCACCGCAGGCCTGGTCACGGCGCGCACCGTCTCGCTGGCCCTGTCGCAGTATCCCGGGCGCTTCAACGTCATCGTCTCCTACGACGGAGAGAGCTGCGCGGTGCGCTTCCACAAGATCCGCGCGGGAGAGCGATGGCTCGCCGAGGATCTCGAGGGCTACGTGGACGAAGGCGTCCTGGTCTTCGAGGCCGGCAGCGACATGCCGTTTCCGGCGCTGCTCTCGGCCTGACCTGTATTCGCATGTGGTGAACGGTGGCCCCTCTTGCGGCGCGTGTGCGCGCAGCGACCACCTGCTCGCCAAATCTCTGAGAGTTCGTGCTCTTAAATGGTTGACCAGCGAACAGGCGCGCTTGTAGCGTTCCCGAAGTCGTCGCCGTTCAAATTTCCAAAAAAACCGGAGTTCAAATTGGCCAACAAAAAGTGGCTGTGGGTCGCGGCCGGCGCCGTGGCTTCCGCGGCGCTCGTCGGAGCCCCTCGCGTGGCGAGGGCATACAAGGCGTGGGAGCTGTCCCAGCGCCAGGCAACGATTCTCGCTGCGAAGAACGCGATCGCCGCAGGCGCTGACGGGCTTCCCGAACTGGCGCCGCTGATCAACGAGGTGGCGGCCGAACAGCCCGCGCAGGAAGACGGAGACGACGCGGAGATCCGGCGGCTGGTGATGGCGGCGGAGATCGGCCCCCGCACGCCGGACGCGCAGAAGTACCTGATCAACCTTGCAGCGCAGGAGCGGGCGAAGTGGGCCGATGCCGCGCTGGCACCCTCGGCCAGCACGCCCGGCACGCGCGCGTGGGAGAACCTCGGCCCGCTGGCCGCGCGCTCGGAGTTCAACGGCACCTACTACAAGGGCATGGACTCGGGCCGGCCCACCGCCATCGCGGTGCACCCCGGCAACCCGAACCTCACTTTCCTCGCCACCTCCGGCGGCGGCGTCTGGGTCGGCGACCTGAGCGGCAACTACCCGACCTGGCAGCCCATCACCGACAACCTGGGCGCGCTCGCGGTGGGCTCCATCGCCATCGACCCGAACTTCGACGCGGCCACCGGCCGGGTCACCATCTGGCTGGGTCTCGGCGACGCTTTCGATCAGCAGTCCGGCGTGGTGGTGAAGGGCACGTACACGCCGGGAGCCGCGGCGGGAGTCTGGGGCACGCCGGTTGCGCTCGGCGGCACCAACACCGCGGACGGCTTCGCCAGCACGCCGCTGAACGTGCGGCAGATCCGCATCGATCCGACCAACACGCTGCACATGTTCGTCGGCACCGACGACGGCTTCTACACCTCCGTGGACGGCGGCCTGAGCTTCCAGCTCGTCGACCTGCCCAACGATGCGAGCACCGGCCCCACGCGGGAGAACGTCTGGGAGATCCAGTACCTCGGCAACGGCGCCACCGGCTCGCAGTGGCTGGTCAGCGGCGTCTACGCCTGCCCGAACCTGGCCGGCGCGCAAGCCGGCACGCGGCCGCCCTCCGCGGGCGCGGGCGCGGTCGCCTGCGTGGGCGACGCGAACACGGCGCACTTCAACAAGGGCGACTTCTGGAAGAGCACCGACGGCGGCGCGACCTGGACCTCGATCCGCGCCGCGGGTGGGCTGCCTGCCGTCGTCACTCAGAGCCTCGGCACTGAGGTTGGCCGCATCGCCTTCGCCGCGGGCGCCACCACCGACCCCACCACCACCGTGCTCTACGCGCAGGCCGGCACCGTGCAGGAGAGCAGCATCACCGGCTTCACCACCGCGACCTCCGCGTACATGAAGAGCACCGATGGCGGCAGCACCTGGGTCCGCATCGCCACCGGCCTCACACTCGCCAGCCCCGCCACCACCGCCACGGCGGTGACCAACCCGACCATCCTCGCCGGCGAAGGGCAGTCGGGCTGCACCACCATGAACCTCGGCCACGTGCAGAGCTGGTACAACCTGACCGTCGCGGTGGACCCCGGCGATTCCAACCGCGCCATCTTCGGCGGCGACCTCTGCAGCGCTCGCACCTCGGACGGCGGCGCCACCTTCCAGCTCGCCTCCGACTGGCTGCCGCAGAGCGGTCTCGGCTTCACCAACAACGGCTTCCTCCCCTATGTGCACGCGGACTGGCACACCTCTCTCGCGCTGCGCATCAACGGCCTGTCCGTCCTCCTCGCCGGCACCGACGGCGGCATCTTCGTGACCCGGAACATCTGGGACGTGCCCACGCCGGAGCTGGGCTCGTGGTCGCAGCCCGACGTGGGCCTCGCCACGCACCTCTTCTACGGCATCGGCACCGGCGACCCGACGCTCGGCAACCCCAACGTCGTCTTCGGCGGGCTCCAGGACAACGGCACCCGCTGGCGGCTGGTGCAGGACGAGAACTTCATCGCCGAGTTCAACCCGGGCAACTGGGACCAGATCCTCGGCGGCGACGGCATCGGCGCGGCGGCGGTCTCCGACACCAACGGGCAGAACCAGGTGTACTGGATCTCGGTCAACGGCAGCCGCCGCTTCTGCATCCCGCGCATGTGGGACTGCAGCCAGGCCACCCGCATCCAGAACGGCGCGGAGGAAGCCAACTGGCGCAACCCCGGCGCGGCGGCCGCTGATCCGTTCCTCATCCGCTACGACACGCTCGACGACGACAGCCGCGCGGTGGCCTCGGCGTCGAACACCTCGGCGCGACTCTGGTTCGTCGATCCCGTCTCGCTGCTCGCATCGGTGCGGACGGTGGTTCCCGGCCCCATCACGGTGGACGGCACCAACCGGACCATCCGCGGCATGGGCCTGCGCGTCTCGCCCTACCGGTACACCATCGACGGCGTTGCCAACACGCGCATCTACGGCGGCGTGACCACCAGCAGCACGACGGCAATGGGGTCGTTCCTCACCTACGACAAGCCCGGCGTCGGCGCGACCACCGTCAACGCCACGCACGGCGTCAGCATCCCCGGAGCCACCGGCCTCGGCACCGGCACCATCTGGATCGGCAACGGCAGCGACTTTGCCGCTCCGCAGAACCCGGCCACCCTGGGGGGCACCGACTCGAAGCTGACGTGGCTCGTGGCCAGCAACTCGGTGCTCTCGAACCCGGTGGGCAGCGACCCGGCCGTCATCATCCCGCCAATGGTGGGTCACCTCTTCAAGACCACCGACGGCGGCACCACCTGGACGCCGTTCCACGGCAACGGCACGGGCTTCGACCTGCCCAACTTCCCCGTCTACGTGCTGCGCTACGACCCGACCGACACCACCGACCAGACCCTCTGGGTGGGCACCGAGTTCGGCCTCTACCGGACCACCGACGGGGGCGCCACCTGGGCACCGTACGACATCGGGCTTCCCGCGGTGCGCGTGACCGACATCCGCATCTCCCGCAACGGGAGCGTGGTGCGCGTCTCCACCTACGGGCGCGGCATCTGGGAGATCCACCCCAACAGCGAGCCGGCCGTAGCCAACGGCAGCGGCGACTTCAACCGCAGCAAGGTGATCGACTTCTTCAACATGGCGTCGCTGGCGGCCCGCATGGGTTCCACGCCGGCTGCCACCAACAACCTCGTCTACGACTCCGCCGTCGACATGGACGGCAATTCCACGATTGACGAGACGGACCTGACCGCCCTCGTCGCCAAGTTCGGGAGCACCATTCCATGAAGCGCCTCACCCTGACGCTTGCGATCCTCGCGGCTGCCTGCAGCTCGCACGACAAGCCCGAGATCACCGTGTTCACCGCCGCGCCGGCCTCGGTCGCGCTCGGCGGAACCACCCAGCTCGTCTTCAACGCCACGGCGGGCGCCACCCTCACCATCGATCAGGGCGTCGGCGACGTCACCGGCAAGACCACGGCGACCGTCACGCCGACGGCCAACACGACGTACACGCTGACCGCCAGCAAGGGCGGGCAGACGGCGACGAAGACCGCCGCCGTGAGCGTGACGGCCTCTCCCTCCGCGGCGTTCCGGGTCACGGGTCCGACGGCGACCACCGCCGGTGTTCCCGTCGACTTCACCATCGCCGCGGTGGACACCGCCGGCGCCGTGAACCCCAACTACCGCGGCACCGTGCAGTTCGTCAGCGACGACGAGCAGGGGAGCATGTCCACCAACCTCACCTTCGCCGCGGCCGACGCGGGGCAGAAGACGGTGTCCGCGACGTTCAGGACGGCGGGCACGCGCCTCTTCGTGACCCAGGACACCTCGGTCGCGACCGCCCAGGGCATCGCGCAGGTGCGCGTCTCCGCGGCGGATGCGGTGCGCCTCGACGTCTCCGGCGTTCCGTTGAGCGCAGTGGCCGGTGATCAGCTCGCGATGACCGTCACCGCGCGCGATGCCTTCGGCAACGTGGCCGACGGCTTCACCGGGACGGTGACCTTCACCTCCAGCGATCCTGCCGCCTCGCTGCCCGCCGCCTTCACCTTCACGGCGGGCGACAAGGGGTCGCACAGCTTCAGCGTGCTGCTCAGCACGGCGGGCAACGCCACCGTCACCGCGAGCTCGGGCAGCCTCACGCCGGGCTCCGGCAACGTGAACGTGAAGCACGGCGTGACCGGACTGTCGGTGGCCTTCGCGGGCGCCGAGGCGTGGGCGGGCACTCCGGCCACCGCCACCGTCACCGCGCAGGACAAGTTCGGGAACCGCGTGACCAACTACACCGGCACGGTCGCGTTCACGAGCTCCGATGCGGCGGCCAGCGTTCCCGCGAACGTCACCTTCGCGGCGGCGGACAACGGGCAGGTCACGGTGAACGTGACCTTCAACACCATCGGCGCGCAGACGTTCACGGCCACCGACACCGCGGCGGCGAGCGTCACCGGGAGCGGATCGCAGACCGTGCACGGGCTCGTCTACACGAATCCCGCGACGGGCGGGAAGGTGCGGCTGGTGGCGAACGCGACCTCGAACGCGAGCGTGGTGCAGCTGGACCTCGTCTCCAACACGTCGCTGTTCCCGCTCACGGCGGGCACCAACGACACCGTCCGCAACGGCGCCTTCGCGGCCGGCATGAACCTGCCGCTCGACAGCACCAAGGTGGGACCGGACGCGACGCTGCTGGTCACGACGCCGCCAACGACCGTTCCGGCCAGCAGCGCCGTGCTCAACCTGGGCGCTGCGCCGCAGGCGGTTGGCGCGGCCATCGCCAACGGCGTCCTCTACAGCGGCGTCAGCCAGAAGCGCATCGACGCCACCGCGGGCCCTGGGGCCAACAACGCGCGCGGCGATGTGGCGGTGCGGCCGTTCCCCGGCGCAGCGTCGTTCTACTACTCGCTCCGGCTCA
>DATDMU010000252.1:0-10676 GCA_036518615.1 Myxococcales bacterium | reverse complement strand
GAGTGGGCAGCGGCGTCACTTCGACCAGCTACACGGATTCGGGGCTCAGCCCGAGCACGACCTACAGCTATTCGGTGACCGCCGTGAACAGCGCGGGCGAAAGCTCGCACTCCTCCACCGTGAGCGCCACCACCTCCGGCGGATACGTGGCCACCTGCTACACCTCGAGCAACTACGCCCACGTCACCGCCGGCCGTGCCCACGACAGCGGCGGCTATGCGCTCGCCAACGGCTCCAACCAGAACATGGGCCTCGACAACGTCTTCTACGTGAACACGCTGGAGGAGACCGCGCCGAACTACTACGTCGTCAACAACGGCGTCTGCCCGTAGATCACTGCAAGGTCGGATCGAGCTTCTTCTTCTCCTCCGGAAAGGTGGTGCTCAGCGAGTACGCCTTCACCGTCCCGTCGGGCGAGAAGCGGATGACCAGGTCCTTGTTGTTGCTCTCGGCGAACAGCCGATACTCGTAGTAGCCGTACGTCCACGTCGGCGTCCCGGCATCGGACCCGACCCGCAGCGGCGGGCCGAGCTTCTGCTGGATCTCCTCCTTGGGCGTGCCCTCCTTGAGCCAGCCGAGCGAGTTCGCGTCGAAGTTGCTGCCGACGTGCGCACAGCCGAGGAGCAGCGCAAGAAGAACGGCTCGCGTGGAGCGCATGGGCGACCTCGTTGGGAAGGCCTGCCTTGCATTCGTGCAACATCCACGCCCTCGTCGTCTCCTCGGCGCCGCAGGAAATGCGCGCAAAAGTGTCGCTCCGCGCTATCGGATATCGATGGAATCGGTACCCGGAACCCTGTCGATGGGAAGCGCCGGGGGATCGTCGGTCGCTCTGCGGATGTCGGAGTCGCGCGTCGCCTTGCCGCGCTGGACGACGTAGACCGCCTCCTTCCCGCAGCCTCGGGCGCGATAGCCGAACTGCAGCGGCGCGACCTCGATGGCCTCCGGCGGGCAGTCGAATTCCGGCGCAGCGCGCTCGCGGATCAGCTTGCCGGCGCCCGTGCATCCGGCGAGAAGCGCGAGGCCAAAAGCTGCAAAGATTGCCGCTGCAATCCGCATTGCACGCGGCCCAACGCCGGTTATTCCCGGCGCACGGGCCGCCCGGGAGGCACCGTCGAGAGGGAGGATGCAATGATCACCAATCGATTCCATGCAACCCGGGACTCGTATCAGATCCCGGCCGCGGTCGTCGCGGGCGGCGGCGGAATCGCGCTCGGGCGCGGCGTCGACATGACCGACCCGCAGAACCCGATCCTGATTCCGGATCTCAGCCGCTTCTTCGCCGAGACCCTGATGGTGAGGGGAGTGGACCCGGGTTACGAGGTCAGCGGCGACGTCATCAAGGACACCTTCGCGCTGCTGCAGAGCGACTCGCTGGAGAGCGAGGCGGTGACGCTCAACACCTACTTCCGCGCTTCCTATTCGCTCTCCAGCGTCGGCGCCGCGCTCGAGCACGCGCGGAGCTCGCGCCAGGACAGCCACTCCGCCTACGTCCTCCTCACCCACCGGGGCGACAGCCGGGTCATGTCTCCCGGGCTCTTCCATGTCCGGGACGATCTGCGGCCCGTGGCGGAGGGCATCGACGACGACGAGACGGCGTTCACCCAGTTCCGGCGCGATTTCGGGACCCACTACATCCATGGTCTAACCTATGGCCTGACCATCGCCATCCGCGGCAAGACGCGCTCCAAGGACCAGGACGAACGGGACAAGCTCGGCGCCCGCCTGAAGCTCGGCTTCGGCGCCTTCAAGGGCGAAGGAGGCGTGGACGCCGAGACGAAGAAGCACCTCCAGTCGTCGGACCTCGAGCTGACCAGCGAGGTGAATTGCGGCGGGACCATCCCGGCGCGGCCTCTGGTGATGAGCAGCTTCGAGGAGATCGCGAAGTTCCTCAAGGACCTCGGCGCAGGACAGGTCCGTTTCAAGCTCGCCCCCGTGGAGCTTCACCTCGCCTCCTACTGGAGCCTGCTCGATCCTGCGCGCCTGCCGCGCTGCCGCTCGCTGCTCGACCCGGTGCGATTCGGCACGGCGTTCTCGCCGCCCAGGGGGACCTTCGGCGTCCCTGCAGGCACGGTGATCGCCTGGCGCCCGACGCCCGCCCACATCGAGAACGCCGCCGATCCGGCTCACGCCGTCATCCACCCGCCGGAAGGCTGGGCGCTCTGCGACGGCCAGGAGGGCAGGCCTGACTTGCGCGGCCGCTTCGTCCGCGGCGCACGCGACATCGGCGGTGTGTGCGAGACGGGCGGCTCCGACTCGCACGACCACAGGCTGGTGTCCGGCAAGGTGGCGCGGATCGCGGGTCTGGTGACCGCCTCGACCTCCGCCCTGACGGGCGCCGAGAAGCCGGCCCTTCCGCACCTGCCGCCCTTCGTGCAGCTCGTCTACATCGTCAAGCTCGACGAGACGCACTGACGGCAGATGCGCGGCGCGCCGCCGCCGGAGATCACTTCTGCGGCGGCGCGTCGAAGACCTCCAGCGGCCGCACTTCGCACATCCCCTCGAACTCCGGCCAATGCAGGCGATGCAGCTCCATGAACTTCGTCGCGATCTGCATCGCCTCGGCGTGCGACTCGACCTCCACCAGCGCGTAGCCGCCGATGATCTCCTTCGCCTCGGTGAAGGGGCCGTCCGTCACCTTCAGCTTTCCCTTCGACAGGCGGACGCGGGCGCCCTTGTCCGTGGTCTGCAGCCCGGCCGTGTCCACCAGCGTCTTGTTGGCGAATCCCTCCCGCACGAACTGCTCCATCGCGTCCATCAGGCCCTGCGGCGGCGGGTGGTTGCGGTAATCCTCGGAGTGGATCACGAACATCATGTAGCGCATGGCATCTCCTTCAGGGTTCGAGGTCTCGACTTCCCTGGAGAGGACGAACGAGGTCCGGGGAGATCGACACGACGCCGGCCGGCGTCACGCGTTCAGTCGGCCTGTAGCCTTCCAACTCTTCCCGCCGGCGCGCAAAGCGGCGTATAAGTCTCCGCGATTTCGAAATATTTTCGCGCCGGCTGCGGCAATGCGTCCTCTGCGAGGGGAATTCGACCATTGATAATTGTCCGCGTCGTCACGATAGGAGCCGCCATGACAAAGACACTCATCGTTTGCTGCCTCCTCGGCGCCGCGACCTCCGTGCTCGGGGCCGAGGCGAACGTCTCCAACTTCAAGCCCGCGAGCGGCGCCGACGGGATTGTCGCGACCGAGGGTGCGCGGCCCTGGGAGTCGAACTCGGTCAAGCCGCTCGATCTCAAGCTGCTCTTCGACTACGGACGCAATCCGGTGACGCGGCCCGGCGGCGCGCTGGTCGAGTACCGCGCCGGCATGTGGCTGTCCGCGGAGTTGCACCTGATCGAGCCGCTCACCGTGGCGGTCCAGGTTCCCTTCACGCTGCAGGAGCGCGGCATCCTCGCGATGCAGCCCGCCGCGAACCAGGGGTTCAGCACCGGCGGAGGCATCGGCGACGTGCGCGTCACGCCTCGCATCGGCATCCTGCGGCAGGAGCGGGCCTGGCTCGACCTCGCCTTCCAGGCGAGCCTCGATCTGCCCACCAGCTCGGACAACCTGCTCACCACCTGGGACGAGCCGTCGGTGGAGGGCCTCTTCGCGCTGGGCCACCGGTTCTACGTCGGCGAGTCGGACGCGGCGCTGCTCGTCCTCGGGAACGTCTTCGGCTTCACCGCGCCCGACCGCACCATCGACGGCAAGCAGATCGGCGCCGGGTACGGCGGCCGCTTCGGCACCGCATTGGAGACGGGGCGCACCGATCTCGTCCCCGCGCGGATCTTCGGCGAGATCGAAGCGAAGACCATGCCGCGATCGACGTTCGACGACGGCTACACTCCTGCCGAGTGGCGCGGTGGCGCCACCTGGTGCTTCGGGCCGGGCGTCTCCTTCGACGTGGCGGCCGGCACCGGCATCAACCACGCGCCCGGCGCGCCCGACTGGCGCGTCGTGAGCGGCCTCGCCTACGGATCGAACAGCTGCGGCTTCGCGCAGGACAAGAGGCTCTTGCGCGAGCGGGCCGCGGAAGCGGCGCGGGCGGAGAAGAATGCCGCCGACGAGGCGGCGCGGCTTGCCGCCCTCCGGGCTGCCGAGGAAAAAGCCGCGGCGGACAAGGCCGCGGCGGACAAGGCGGCGGCGGACAAGGCCGCGGCGGAGCGGCT
Organism: Myxococcales bacterium; assembly: GCA_036518615.1. Taxonomy (GTDB): domain Bacteria; phylum Myxococcota; class Myxococcia; order Myxococcales; family 40CM-4-68-19; genus 40CM-4-68-19. The sequence continues at coordinate 6,524 of DATDMU010000252.1, read as the reverse complement.
GGCCCTGCAGGCGCGCGACAGCGACGGCGACGGCATTCCCGACGCGGAGGACAACTGCCCCAACGTGGCCGGCACGGTCGAGAACCACGGCTGCCCGGCGGAGCAGAAGCAGCAGGTGGTGATCACCGGGACCACGCTGGAGATCCTCGACCGCGTCCACTTCGCGACCGGGAAGGCGAAGATCGAGAAGCGCTCGTTCGGGCTGCTCGACCAGGTCGCTTCCGTGCTGAACAGCCACCCCGAGATGGGGAAGGTGGAAGTGCAGGGCCACACCGACGACAGGGGCAAAGTGACCACCAACATGACGCTCTCGCAGGCGCGGGCGGACGCGGTGACCAGGTACCTCGTCGGCAAGGGCATCGCGCCGGACCGGCTGCGCGCCAAGGGCTACGGACCGCACCAGCCTGTCGACAAGAACGAGACTCCGGCTGGACGCGAGGCGAACCGCCGGGTGCAGTTCAAGGTGCTCGGCTCGACCGTGAATGACTGATTCGGTCAATTTGGCCAATCCGGAGACACCCTGCGCGAGCCGGCGCAGGGTGTTCCCGTTTGCGGGGCACGCAGAATTGGCGCGCCGAATGGTCGAAAACGCCCCGATGCGCAAGCTTTGCGCGCATTCGGGCCGCGCGGCAGGGCGTCGCATAGGCATCCCGGGTGCATGATGACGCCCGTGGACACGTGGAGCGCGTATCCGGAAGTCGATCTGCCCGAGCTCGACATCGAGCACCAGGCGCTTGGCGCGACCGTGCTGGAAATGCTCGAGGCGATGACCGACGACGATCAGGAGCGGACCTTCGCCCTGGGGTGCGAGCTGGCGGTCGATGTCCAGAAGCATTTCGCGCACGAGGAAGCGCTGATGCGGGAGATCGGCTATCCCGACGCGGCGCGCCACGCCAGCATGCACGAGGAGTTTCTCGCCGAAGCCAGGTGGCATCTCGAGATCGCGCGCACGCGGGGCCTCACGGCGGACGTGCTGCGCTGGGCGGGGCAACTCGACGAATGGTTCCACCGGCACGTGACCACCGAGGACATGTGGCTGGCGCGCGCCGTGAACCGCGCTCGCGCCAAGCCGCCCGCGACCTCGTCGAGATGAGGGCGCGCGCCTTCATGCTGGTTCTCTGTCTTGCCGCCTGCGGCAGCTCGCCGGCGCCGTCCCGCGGGCCTGCGACGACGGCGCCCCGGTCCGTCCTCGATCAGCTTCGCGCCCTCTCTTCGAAGCGGATCTACTTCCAGCATGCGTCGGTGGGCGGCGAGTCGGTGGGCGTCTACGATCCTGGCGGGTTCAGCGGAAGCTGGGGACTCGCCCGGATCATCGCGGACAACCCGGGCTCCGGAACGAAGCTTGCGCGCGACGCGAATACGGCCGCGGCCATTCCGGTCGGGACCGTCGGCGAATGGAACCAGGGGCCCGCGAACGGCGATCCCGCGGCCAAGCTCTCCCTCTTCGACCGCACCCTGCGCGGCGGCCTGGGCGGCGCAATCGACGTCGCGCTCTTCAAGCTGGGTTATCCCGATTTCGATCAGGCAGGCAACGTCAATACGGCGGCGGGGCCGGTGCCGGTGCGGACCTGGTTCTCCAGCGCGTACCAGCCCGCCATGAGCGCGCTGCAGGCGGCATTTCCGGGAACGCTGATCGTCCACGTCACCTCGCCGCTTCATTCGACCTGCTGCAACAAGGCGGTCGAGGCGTGGAACGACCTCTTGCGCGCGAGCTATCCGGGAAAGACGTTCGACCTCGCCTTCTGGGAAAGCGTCGATTCCGCCGCCGGCGCCCGGACGGCATGTTCGGACGGGACGCCCTGCATCCATCCGCGCTGGCTGCGCGCGGGCGACGACCACGTGAACCAGGCGGGCGCCGACTGGCTGGGCGCCCGGCTGCTGGAGTTCCTCGCAAACGCGGTCCGCTGAGGGGCGGCGACACCGAAGAACGTCCCTTGCAAGAAAGAGCGCTTCTGGCATCTCCTTCGTGACGAGGGGGATTCCGGTGACCGAAGATCGTTCGATTCTCACGCGCGCCGCGACGGCCCCGGACGAAATCGTCGCCTATGGAGCGGAGCCGGAGCACGTCGCCGACGTCCGGCATGCAGGCGAGCGCGGCGCCCGGCGACCGCTGGTGGTGTTGATCCACGGCGGCTTCTGGCGCCCCGCGTTCGATCGCGCGCACACCGGGCCGATGGCGGCGGCGCTTGCCGGAGCCGGATGGACGGTGGCGAGCATCGAGTACCGGCGCGCGCCGACGGTCCCCGACCACACCATCGACGACATCGGCTGGGCGCTGGAGTCGCTGCCCGCGAACATCCGGGACCATGACGGGCGCGTGGTCGTGATGGGGCATTCCGCGGGCGGGCACCTCGCGCTGTGGGCGGCGTCGAAGCGGCCGGTTCCGGAGCTCTGCGCGGCGCTGGCGTTGGCGCCGGTGGCCGACCTGCAGCTCGCTCACGCGCTCAACCTCGGCGGCGGGGCGGTGCTGGCCTTCCTCAGCGTGGAGCCGGAGGAGCGCGCCGATCTCGATCCGCGATGGATGCCGCCGCCGGCCATCCCCACCACCATCGTGCACGGCGAGGCCGACGAGGTGGTGCCGCTGTCGGTGTCGCAGTCCTATGTCGCGGACCACCCCGAGGTCCGGCTGGTGAAGCTACCCGCCGCCGGCCACTTCGCGTTGATCGATCCCCTGAGCGAGGCGTGGCCGGCGGTCGTCGGCGAGCTCGAGCGCCTCTCTTCGTGACGCGATCGCGCGGTACACGGCGTCGCGCAGCGCTTTCTCGCGCGGATCGTCCGCCATGTAGAAGTCCAGCTTGTTCATCACGTATGCGTAGCCGAGGCGCGCGTCGGGATCGGCGAACGCGAACGAGCCGCCGGCGCCGGGCGAACCGAATGCCCGCGCGCTCGAGCCGAACGCCACCTCGGGGCCGGGCCGGAGGAAGCCGAGCGAGAACCAGCTCGGGATGCCCAGCACCTCGTCGACGGGCCGCGGCACATGCGGGGGAGCGACGATGCGGGCAAACGTCTCCGCGGTGATTCCCAGCTCGGCGCCGCCCTCCGCAAAGGCCGAATAGGCCCGGGCGATGGCGCGCGCCGTGCCCACGCCGTTGCCGGCGGGCACCTCGACCTCGAGGGCGCCTCGATCGTCCCAGCGCGTCTCCGAGAGACCCGAGAACGACCTGCGCAAGAGCGACCCGGGCAGGAGAATCCGGCTGATCATCGCGGGCGGCGTGGTGCGCAACGCCAGGAGCGCGCGCCATCTGGACATGGGCTTCACCCTGGCCAGCCGCTCGCCGGGAACCTCGCGCGGCAGCCCGATGTAGAAGTCGAGGCGGAGCGGGACGGCGATCTCCTCGTGGAAGAAGCGGCCCAGCGTCCGATGCGCCGGGTCGGCGCGGCGGATGAGCTCCTGCATGTACAGGCCGAGCGTCATCGTGTGATAGCCGTGGCGCGTTCCGGGCGGCCACGCCGGCTTCTGTCGCGCGAGCATGCGCGCCACCGAATCGAGGTCGCGCAGCTTCTCGAGCGTGACCTCCTCGTCGAGCACGACCAGGCCGGCCTCGTGGCCGAGGAGCTGGCGCACGGTGACGTCCTGCTTGCCGTTCTGCGCGAACTCCGGCCAATAGCGCGCGACCTTCTCGTCGTAGTCGAGCCAGCCGCGGGCATTGGCGACCGCCAGCGTCATCGCGGAAAGACCCTTGGTGGTGGACATGACCACCACCATGGTGTCCTCCTTCCACGGCGCCTCTTCCCCGGGGCAGCGGCGCCCGCCCCAGAGATCGACGACCTTCTCGCCGCAAACGTACGCGGCCACGGCGGCTCCGATCTCGCCGCGCTCGGCGAAGTTGCGCTCGAACTCGGCGCGGACCTCTTCGAACCCCGGGGCGACCAGCCCCTCGATCGCAGCTCTGCGCATGACAGCCTCCCTTCACATCCGCGCGCTGCAAGACGGGCACCCGCAGGACTCCCGAGGAGCGGAAAAGAATTCAGCGCACGGGTTGCGCGCGCGGATTCCCGTCCCGCCGCGATTGCGGCGGCCCGCGGCACGTCCGATGCAGCATCCGGCAGTGACGGTTGCTGCAGAAGGAGGACTTCGATGATGCTGCGAAAGATCCTGCTCGTCTGCGGTCTGCTCTCGTCGCTGCTCTATGTCTCGATCGATCTGCTCGCGGCGATCCGGTACGGCGATTACCACCGCTTCGCCTCCCAGGCGATCAGCGAGCTGATGGCGCGCGGCGCTCCGACGGAGCGGCTGGTGGACCCGCTCTTCCTGCTCTACGGCGTGCTGGTGATGGCGTTCGCGGCGGGCGTGTGGATGTCGAGCGATCGCAGCCGCGTGCACCTCACCGCGGGGCTGCTCTTCGCATATGCGGCGCTCGGCTTCCTCGGGCCTACGCTCTTCGAGATGAACATGCGCGGCACCGGAGACTCCAGGGCCGACCTGCTGCACATCGTCCTGACTTCGCTGCTGGGCTTGCTCGCCCTCGCCGCGGTGTGGGTGGGCGCTTCGACCTGGCAGCGCAGCTTCCGCCTCTATTCGCTGGCGACGCTGCTGGTTCTCGTCGTCTTCGCCGTGCTGACGGCGCTCGCGAGCCGCGGGCTTTCCACCGGCCGGCCCACGCCCTGGCTCGGGATCGCGGAGCGCATCGAGATCGGCGCGTTCCTGCTCTGGGTGATGGTCCTCGCCGACTCGCTCCTGCGCGCCCAGCAGACCATGGGGCGCCGCGTCCGGCTCCGCCCTGCCTAGAGCTCGTAGAGCGACGGGCCCGCCCGCCGCAGGCCGCGCTCGCGGCAGGCCGCGTCGAGGTGGAGCGTGGACCAGTCCGCGAGCGCGAGCTCTTCTTCGCCTCTGCCGACGTACGTCTTGAGATAGGCGTCGCAGTGGCCGCACACGTCGATGCGGAAGCTCTCGTCCTCCTCCGGCTCGAGCACTCCCGAGTGCTGGAGGTCCTCGCTCCTGCAATACGGACAGCCGACGCGCGCGTACGTCCAGCGGGTGCCGCAGAGCCCGCACGAGAGCGCGCGCTCGCGGCCGCGCTCCGACTCCCTCAGATGCGCCATGGCCGGAAGCGTGCCGCAACGCGGGCAGCGATTCCGCGTCCAGCCCTCGGTCCGCTCGCTGGGCCCGAGCGCGCGGGCAAGCGCCTTCCAGGCGAGAAACGTCTCCAGCGACGAGGCCGCAACCGACATCTCCGCGACCGAGCGCACCAGGCGCACCGCGAACGCCGGATCGTCCTCCAGTTGCGCGCAGAGCGCCCCGCATTCCTCCACCAGCTGCGGCGGCAACTGCGCGCGGAGCAGCGCCTGCGCGATCGCGGCGAGAATCGTCCCCGCCTCGACGAACACTCCGGGATCGAGCGACCGGGACTTCAGCAGAGGAACGCCGCGGGCGATCTCCTCCGCCGATCGCGGGTCGTGCCGCGGCAGCGCCGGGGTCGACCCTTCGACGGCCTCGTGCAGCGCGGCCAGGCTGCGAAGGTACGGGTGCCGCTCGATCCAGCCGCTCAAGCGACGCCCTTCGCGACCTTCTCCACGTTGCAGAGGCAGGCCTTGGTCTCCTGGATCCAGGTATTGGGATCGCCGGCGTCGATGGTCACCACGTTGGTGCTGGGGCCGCGGCTGAGGCCCTTGAAGCCCCAGTTGTAGGGCATCCACACCATCGGCACTTCCATGCCGTTGATCTGGAGCGCCTGCACGCGGCCGGTGACCACCGCCTTCACCACCACCTCGCCGCGCGCGGTGGAGACCTTCACCTTGTCGCCGGAGCGCACCGAGAGATCCCGCGCCAGCTTCTCGGGCATCTCGACGATGGGCTCGGGCACCATCTCGTTGAGCCAGGGGATGTTGCGGGTGACCGTCCCCGCGCACCAGTGCTCCGCGATGCTGGAGGTGGAGAGCACGTAGGGGAACTTGTCCAGCCCTCCGATGGGCTGCCTCGCCTTGATGCGCGGGTACTTCACGCAGGGGTTCGCCGCCACTCTCGCGTGCAGTATGTTCGGGGTGGGGCTCTCGACCGGCTCGTAGAACTCCGGCAAGGGCCCGTCCACCGGCACGTTCGACGCGTCGCGCGGCAGGCCCTCCGCCTTGGGGTCCGGATCCTTGTAGGGCGCTGCGAGCAGCCGGGCGACGCCTTCGCCGGCCATGCGGAACGGCTTCTGGCCATTGGGGGTCTTCGGGCCATCGGTCGCGAGCGGAACGTCGGGCGTGTCGTGGCCCGTCCACTTGCCCTGCGCCTCGTCCCACCAGATCAGCGCGTGCTTCGGATCGAACGGCTTGCCTTCCGCGTCGCAGGAAGCGCGGTTGTAGAGCACGTGCATGTTGCCCGGCCAGCTCCAGGCGAAGCCCGGGTAGATGCCGAGCCCGCTCGGGTCGTTCTTGTTGTCGCGCCGCTTGCTCAGGTTCTTGCCGCCGCCATAGACGCCGGCATAGACCCAGCAGCCCGACGAAGTGGAGCCGTCCGCCTGCAGCTCGCCGATGCCTTTCACCGTCTCGCCGGTCTTGAGATTGTATCCGCCGATCTCCTTGAGCACCTGCTCCGCCAT
>DATDMU010000251.1:0-3345 GCA_036518615.1 Myxococcales bacterium | reverse complement strand
TCGTTCATGGGGCGCTCAGCTGCCCTTCCCGAGGAAGTCCTTGATGGAGTTGTAGATGGCGTCCTTGTTGGCGATCTCCGAGAGCGCCACGTTCTCCACGCCCTCGAACGCCTCGCGCAGGTCCTTGATGAACTGGCCGCTGCCGTAGGGGCTCTCCACCTGGCCGTAGGCGAACTGGTTCACCTTGGGCAGCACCTCGCCCTTGAGCAGCGTGATGCAGGTGCGCGTGTCGTCCGCGCTCCAGTTGTCTCCGTCGGAGAAGTGGAAGGGATAGATGTTCCACGAGCCGGCGTCGTACTCGGCGTCCATGATCTCGCGGCACAGCTTGTAGGCGGAGGAGATCATCGTGCCGCCCGACTCGCGGGTATGGAAGAACGTCTCCCGGTCCACCTCGCGCGCCACCGCGTCGTGGATGATGTAGCGCGTCTCCAGGCCCTTGTAGTTGGAGCGCAGCCAGGTGTCGATCCAGAAGCTCTCGATGCGGACGATCTCCTTCTGCTCGTCGCCCATCGAGCCGGAGACGTCCATCATGTAGATGACCACCGCGTTGGCCTGCGGAAGCTCGGTGAGCCGCCAGCTCCGGTAGCGGCGGTCCTCGCGGGTGGGCACCACGATGGGGATGGCAGGGTTGTAGGTGCCGGCGGCGATGCTGCGCTTGAGCGCCTGCTTGTAGGTCCGCTTGAAGTGGCGCAGCGACTCGGGGCCGGTGGTGTGCACGCCGGTGTACTTGACCTTGGGAGTGGTGAGGTTCTTCTTCCCCTTGCTCTGGATGCGCGGCAGCGCCAGCTCCTCGCCGAGGATGTCGGCCAGCTCGTCGAGCGAGAGGTCCACCTCCAGCGAGTGCTGCCCTTCGCCCTGGCCCGCCTTGCCCTTGCCGTCGCCTTCCACCGCCCCAGGGGCGAGCACCGTGCCGGGCTGTCCGTCTCCCTGGCCGACTCCGCCCTGGTCCTTGTGACCATACCGGAAGTGCGGGATGTCGATGGAAGGGACCGGGATGGTGATCAGGTCCTTGCCCTTCTTTCCGATCATCTCCCCCTTCTGGATGTACTTGCGGAGGTTCTCCTTGATCCGGCCGCGGATGATCTCGCGGAAGCGGGAGTGATCCTGTTTGATCTTCAGGGGCAAGCGGACCTCCGGATCAAGTGTAGCCCTCGGCCCCGGCGGGTCAAAGATGTTGTGGAGAGGTCTGACCGCAATCGGTCCCTTCCTGCGCGCCCATCCGCGTTCGTACGCACCAGGGCGGGCAGACTCTGGAACCGGTCCCGGTGTGCGGTACTCTATCGGCCGGAGATCTCGTGGGCGACGCAACCCATAGCGCCAGGCGGGACGACGCCCGACGCACGCTGCAGGCCACCGGGCGGAGCTGGATCGCGCTCTTGCGCGCGGCGACGGTCAGCGTGTTCTTCGTCATCGCCGTGTTCGCCTCGCTCAAGGGCCTGCCGCAATGGCGCGCGCTCTTGCCGGTGACGGCGTTCTACTGCCTCCTCTCCATCGCCGCCGCAGCGGTCCCAGGCGTGCGCGGCGGCAGCGCAAGCGGCTACGCCATCCCCTTTGCCGACGTTCCCATCCTCTACTGGCTGCAGTACCGGGCGCTTCTGGCTTCGCCGACTCCGGACTACGTCGCCGGCTGGGCCGAGGGCCTCTTCGTCTACCTGGTGCTCGCCTCCGGGCTCACCTTCCAGCCGACCGTGGTCTGGCTGAGCGCGGCAACCGGCGCGGTGGCGCAGATGCTCCTCCTCACCGCGAGCCACCTGACGCCCGACACCTTGATCTCCAGCGTGACCCTGCTCGCGCTCTCCGCCTTCGTCTCGCGCTTCGTCGCGCGCAAGATCGAGGACTCGGCAACCGGTCTGGTGGAGCAGGAGACCGCGCGCCTGGCCGCAGAGAGGCGCGCCGACGCCCTGCGCATCGAGAGGGAACATGCGCGCACCTTCACCGACTTCATGGTGCACGACCTGCGCCAGCCGCTGACCGGCGCCATCGCGCTCGTCGACGTGGCAACCCGCAGGGCAGGCCCGGGCGCGGCGCCGGACCTGCAACTGGCGATTCGGGAGCTGAAGCGCCTGCAGCAGATGATCGCCGACCTGGTTGCGCTCTCCCGCATCGAACAGGGAGTGCTGCAGCCGCGGCTCGCGGACGAGCCCGTGGGGCCCTTGCTCGCCGCTCTGGCGGACGCGCACCGCGCGGAAGCGGAGACGCTCGGCATCGGGCTGGAGGTGGATGCGCCCGACGGCCTGCATGCGTCAGTGGACGCGCAACTGGTCGCCCGTGCCGTCGAGAACCTGCTCGCCAACGCCTTCCGCCACACGCCGCGCGGCAAGCGCATCCGCCTGAGCGCGCGGCGCGCCGACAACCGCGTGGTGGTGGCGGTGGAGAACGAGGGCGAGCCGATGCCGGAGGAGATGAAGCCGCAGCTCTTCCAGAAGTTCACTTCCGGGGAGAACTCGCCGCACCACGCGGGCATCGGCCTGTACTTCTGCCGCCTGGTCGCCGAAGCGCACGGCGGCTCCGCCGTGCTCGGCGAAGCCGCCGCGCCGAGCGTCGAGTTCCAGCTCCAGTTCCCCGCTGCGCCGGAAGTGCATCCGGCGGCCTGAGCAAAAGGCGTAGCAGGGTTTCGCCCGAAACTCGTCTCGGCCGCCCTGCTAGTCCTTGGCGTCCCCGCGGGCGAAGATGGAGGCGACGAAGTTGAGCACGTCGGTGGAGCAGATCTCGCAGTAGCCGTAGGACTTGATCATCCGGTCCTTGACGATGTCGATCTTCTCCTGCGTGTCCTTGTCCACCACGCTGGAGACCAGGTTCTTGAGCTTGATGCTGTCCTTCTGGTCCTCGAAGAGCTTCAGCTCCAGCGCCTTGTGCAGCCGCTCGTTGGTCCGGTAGTTGAAGGTCTTTCCCTCGATGGCCAGCGCGCCGATGTAGTTCATGATCTCGCGGCGGAAGTCGTCCTTGCGGCTCTCGGGGATGTCGATCTTCTCCTCGATGGCGCGCATCAGCCGCTCGTCCGGCTCCTCGTACTGGCCGGTGTACTTGTTGCGCACCTTCTCGCGCTGCGTGTACGCCTTGATGTTGTCGATGTAGTTGCCGCAGAGCTTGGCGATGGCGTCCTCGTCGGCGGAGATGGCGCGCTGGACCTCGTTCTTGACGATGTCCTCGTACTCGCCCTTCACCACCGAGAGCAGCTCGCGGTCGCGCTTGCGCACCTCCTCCGAGGAGATGAGCGAGTGGTGCCGCAGCCCGCTCTCCAGCTCGTTGAGCACCATGAAGGGGTTGACGCAGCCCTCGCCCTTGTCGCTCACCAGCGCGTTGGAGATCTTGTCCTGCACGTAGCGCGGGCTGATGCCTTCCATG
>DATDMU010000250.1:0-17962 GCA_036518615.1 Myxococcales bacterium | reverse complement strand
ACGCGGCTCTGGTTCGGGCCGGAACGGCTCGACTCCCGGCCTTCCGGTCAGCTATGATTCTTCCCCGCCGCGTGAGGGCGTTGGATCCGGGGAATCCATCGGTTGCAACCATCGATCGACAGCATTCGCGCGCACGAGACGCTGCTCCGCGAATTTGCCTCCGACGGGCCGCTGGCCGATCGGTTGCGGGACGCGCGCGCTCACGAGCAGGTGAGCAGGGAAACCTCGTGGCACGTGACCTGCGCGATGCTCGGCGCGCTCGCCGGCGAGCCGCAGCAGGCGGAGGCTGCGCTGCGGCGAGCCGGCGTCGGCGCGAAGGATGCGGTCGATCCGATCCTCCATCTCGCCTGGGCCCTTCTGGAGATCGAGACGGGAAATCCGGCACGCGCCCGGGCGCACCTCGAGCGCGCGCGCAGGTCGCCCGCCCTTCTCAAGGAGCCTTGCGGCGAGGCGGTGCTGCTTCTCCTGCAGGCCCAGTCCCTGCTCCCCGAGGAGTCCGCGGTGGCGGCGCGGCAGCTCGCGGCCGAGGCGCTGGAGGCCCTGCCCCGCCAGATCGTCGGCGAGCCGTGCGGCGTCTATGCGAGGCTGGCCGCCGCGCGGCTTGCGCTCTTTACCGGGGATTACGCTTCGGCCGCCCTGCACCTCGAGCGCATCGCCGACGCGCCCGGCCGGGCGGGCGTCCTCGCCGGCCGCGCCGACGTCCTCCAGGCCCGGGTCGACTTCTCGCGCAAGCGGGGCGTGAGCAACGCGCGCGCGCTGCTCGATCGCGCCATCGCCCGCTTCGACCGGCTCGGCGCGCAGCGCGATCTCGGGCTCGCGTACCTGGTGCGCGGCTGGCAGGCGGCGGAAGAGCCCGGCGAATCGCCTTCCATCTGGCTCGCCCGCGCGCAGCCCCTGATCGCCCGCACCGGCGGGACCGGCGACCTGGCGCTGTTGCGCAGCGCGTTCCGCTCCTTCGGCCGCCGGATGATCGATCGCGCCGACACCGAGCTGGGCCGCGCGATGATCCAGCTCGGCGACCGCCGCGCGAACCTCCAGGAGATCGTCTCCAGCCACTGCGAGTCTTCCCGCGTCGGTCCCTGCGAGAACCTGCACCACTGCGAGGGCTACAAGGCGCTCGACGAGGTGCTGGAGGTGGTGGGGTCCGCCGAGGAGCACCTGATCGCGGCGCTCGAGCATTCGGCGCACGATCGCGCGCGGCTGGGACAGCTCGCCCTCGCGACGCAGGAGATCGCCTCCATCGAGGACCTGGACCCGCTGATCAGGGCCATCCCCGAGCTGGCCCTGCTGGTGGGTCCCGCCAGCTCGGCGGGGCTCTTGCGGCTGGACCCGAAAGCGCCGGTCGAGTTCCTCTCCCGCAGCGGGGCGCCCTTCGCCGTCTCGCAGGAACGCATCGAAGCGGCGGCCCGCGCGGCGCTCTTGCCGGTGGAGGAAAAGGACCGCCGCGCCGCGGGCGCGCGCGCGGGCCGGGGCGCTTCGCTCGCCGCGCTCCCGCTGGCGCACGGCACGACCGATCTGGTGCTGGTGGTGGAGCGGACCGGCCCGGGCGAGTTCGGCGAGCGCGACGTCGAGCAGCTCGCGATCTACGCGTCGCTCTGCGGGGCGGCGCTCTCGCGGGTGCGGAACGCGGCGGCATTGCGCGAAAGCGCCGCGCGCGACGCGGCCACCCTCGGCGCCATCCGCGACGGGGTGGTGGCCCTCGATCGCGCAGGCGTGGTGCAGGCGCTCAACCAGGCCGCGGCAGGCCTGATGGGGCTGCGCCGCGAGAACGCCATCGGCGCGCGGCTCCGCGACCTGCCCGGCCTTGCCCAGCTGGCCACCGCGCTCTCGGCGCGGCCCAACCTGGTCGGCGAGACCATCGGCCTTCCCCGCGGGGAGGTCCTGGTGCGCTCGCATGGCTACGAAGGAGGGGTGGTTGCGACGCTCCGCGACGTCGCCACCGAGCAGACCATCGCGCACCGGCTGGTGGGATCGGTCGCGCGCTTCAACTTCGAGGACGTCATCGGCGAGGCTCCCGGCTTCCTCCAGGTCATCGAGGAGGCGCGCCGCGCGGCGGCGTCGGACATTCCGGTCCTCATCTCGGGCGAGAGCGGCACCGGCAAGGAGCTGCTCGCGCAGGCCATCCACAACGCCTCGGCGGCGGCCTCGCAGCCGTTCGTCGCCATCAACGTCACCGCCATCCCGCGCGAGCTTCTCGAGAGCGAGCTGTTCGGGTACGAGGGCGGATCGTTCACCGGCGCGCGGGCGACCGGGAGGGCGGGCAAGTTCGAGCTGGTGGGCCGCGGCACGCTGCTGCTCGACGAGATCGGCGACATGCCGCTGGAGATGCAGGCAAAGCTCCTCCGCGTCCTCCAGGAAAAGGTGCTGCAGCGGCTGGGGAGCGTGCGCGACGTGCGCATCCGGGCGCGGATCATCGCCACCACCCACCACGATCTCGAGGAGGCGGTGAAGGCGGGCCGGTTCCGGCTGGACCTCTACCACCGGCTCCGGGTTCTCCACCTGCACGTCCCGCCGCTGCGCGAGCACCGCAGCGACGTGCGCCGGCTCGTCGAGCACCGGCTCCGCAGCATCGAGCAGCACGGCCGCAGGCAGGTGAGCATCGCGCCCGCCGTGCTCGGCGCCCTCGAGGCCTACGACTGGCCCGGCAACGTGCGCGAGCTGGTCAACACCATCGAGGCGGAGGTCAGCCTGTTGCCGCCGGGCGAGACGCTGCTCACTCGCGTGCCGCCCGGCGTCACCGCGAAGAAGGGTGGCCGCGGCGGCGCGACGCAGGTGGTGCCCCTGGCGGAGCTGGAGCGGCGCGCCTGCCAGGAAGCCATCGTGCGCTTCCAGGGAAACATCGCCGCGGCGGCGCGCGCGCTGGGCATCGCCAAGGGCACGCTCTACGCGAAGATGAAGCTGTACCGGCTCAAGGCTCCGTAATCATCCGTACTTGAAGCGGGCAATAACAGGACTGGCCCGCGTCGCCGTCTTGCCCGGTCGCGCTCCAGCAACCAACCCTGAAAACGGCGTTCGGCGCGCGCGCGCGCGCCTGTCCTGCGCGGCGCAGTCCTGAAAGTGAACGCGCGCAAATCGCGATCGCCCCTGCGACAGAATGGATCGCCCTCAGACCTAAGTCTTTATATGGACGGCGCTGTTTTAACGCGAAAATAATTCGTCGCGCGGTGCCGGCGAAGCCGGCGGCGCGCACTCGATTCGCGGACGCCGGCCTCCGATATCAATTCAATGAAATTACCGGCGCTTGGGCGTGGCACGACGGGTGCACAAAGCCCTCCCCGTTGTCGCGGCGAAGCATCAACGGATTCTTCCCCAGGAAGGGACAAACGATGTCACCCAAAAACTTGACCAGGCGCGATCTGCTCCGCATCTCCGCGCTCTCGGGCGCTGCAGGGCTCGTGACGAAGAAGGCGTGGGGCCAGACGACGTGCGTGGACACCGCCCCCATCGACATTGGCAACATCGCCTTCACCGGTTGCGGGGTCGGCGGTGAGCCTTTCCCTGCCAGCCCCTTCATCACGCAGCCCTATACGCAGGCGCTGCCCATTCCCCAGGCATTGAGGCCGGGCTGGAGGCTTCCCGACCTCGGCGCGCCGCTCGCGCCGGCCGGATCCACCAATGCCTGGTTCGTGCGCAAGTCGGTGCAGTTCGGCAACAACACCATCGTCCGGCCGGGTCCCGGCATCGGGCAGCAGGACGCGCTCGGCGACAGGGCGCCGACGCCGAACCAGTACCAGGCGGTGCTTCCGCACGCCGGAACGCACCAGCTCTGGTCGAGCGGCACGGGCGTGATGGGCCAGAACCTCAACCTGCCCGACCCGATCCTCTACCACATCCGCCTCCAGGTCGGCACCCACAACTTCACCACCTCGCCCGTCGTCAACATCGACTCCGCCGGCAATGCGGTGGCGCTGCCGCCGGGCGTGAATCCGACCAGGGCGGGCACCACCACCTTCAAGGGCGTGGCCGGCGTGCAGACGTACCTCCTGCCCGACAGCACCATCTACGGGTTCAACGGCACCTTCCCCGGCCCGCTGATCAACGCCGAGTACGGGCGCCCGGCCCTGGTGCGCTTCGAGAACGACCTCGACCTGAACCCGCTCTGCCGCGACCGCCAGGACTTCGGCGCGCCGGACTGGGCGTTCCTCACCCACCTGCACAACGGCCACACCGCGCCGGAGAGCGACGGGCAGCCGCACCACATGAGCGACCACGAAGGCGGCTACCAGCCGCAAGAGTGGTGCGACAACCTGTATTTGGGCTACCCGGCAGGAAACGACGACCGCGAGAAGCAGTCGTTCCTCTGGTTCCACGATCACCGCATGCACCACACCGGCCCCAACGTCTACAAGGGCATGGTCGGGCTCATGCCGCACTACGATCCCTTCACGGTCACCGGCGCGCCCGGCCTCGATCCGGGTGACGAGACCAAGGGCCTGCGGCTGCCGGGCGTGCGGACCAACAACGGCGACGGGACGTTCAACGTCAAGTACGACATCCCGATGGCGTTCTACGACTGCAAGCTCGACGACGGCATCACGCCGCACCAGGACGAGCACACGCCGCTGACCTCGGGCATCTACCCCGAGCTGCCGCCGAACCAGTTCTGCGGCAACACGCATCCGGAGTGGTGGGGACAGCTCTTCCACAGGCACTACCCCAACCACGGCTTCGTCGGCGACGTCTTCACCATCAACGGCGTGGCCATGCCCGTGCTCACCGTTGAGCGGCGCCGCTACCGCTTCCGCTTCCTCGACGCCTCGCTGGCGCGGCAGTACCGCCTCTCCATCCGCCAGGGCACGCCGATGGCATTCCCCGGCCAGCAGGGCCAGTGGAACTTCGGCGTGATCAAGGCGGGCAAGCAGGTGACCGACAAGGGCACGCTCTGCATGAAGATGGTGCAGATCGCCAGCGAGGGCGGCCTGCTCCCGACGCACATCGACCGGCAGGAAGTGGAGATCTGGCCGGCGAAGCGCCGCGAAGTCGTGGTGGACTTCAAGACGTACATCGACGGCAAGACGCCGACCAAGGCCGGCGACGTGATGTACCTCACCAACACCCTGCAGATGCTCGACGGCCGCAAGGAGACCGGGAACCAGGATCCGGGCTTCGACCAGCAGTTCGCGGTGCCGATGCTGAAGATCATCATCGGAGCCACGACCGTCGACAACAGCCTGCCGCAGAACGTGAACGGCGCGCCGCTGCGGGCCGCTCCGCCCTTCGACCCCAACGCCATCAAGTCGCGCGACTTCACCCTGGTCCGCGGCGGCACGGCCGGAGGCGAGACCGAGTGGCTGATCAACAACCTGCAGTTCGATCCGTTCGCCGCTCTCGCCGGTCCCACCTGGGGCACCGCCGAGGCCTGGGGCATCAACAACGGCGGCGGCGGCTGGACGCACCCGATGCACATCCACATGGAAGAGCACCACGTCATCTTCCGTGACACGGCGAACCTCGAGAAGCACAAGGACGACACCGGCAAGGAAGACGTGGTGGCGCTGGAGCCGAGCGAGAACACCGTCATCTACCGGCGGTTCCGCACCTTCCTCGGCAACTACGTGGCCCACTGCCACAACCTGGCGCACGAAGACCACAACATGATGTTCGGCTGGACCATCACCCCTCCGTAATCGGGGATGGTTTGAACCGCGCACCCCGGCGCTCGAGCGCGCCGGGGTGCCGGCCGAGGGTTTCTTTCCGCGGCCAGCGCTCCTGCAGGCCGCTCCGTTCAACCTCGAGGGATCGTGGGGGTCCTTCCATGAAACTCAGAATCGTCCTGCTCTTCGCCGTCTTCTGCTGCACCCTTTCTTCCACCTTCCCGGACGCCGTGGTGGCCCGGGCGGTCGCGCAGGAAATCAGCGCCGGCCGGTACCACTGCCCGATGCACCCGAGCATCGTCCAGGACCACAAGGGCGACTGCCCGATCTGCGGCATGAAGCTCGTGCCATTCAAGGAGCCCGGCTCCACCGCGCCCGGCGCGGTGGTGGCGAGCGCCGACCGCCAGAAGATCCTCGGCATCGTGGTGAGCCAGGTGCAGCGGTCGGAGGGCGCGCGCGCGCTCCGCTTCGTCGGCCGCGTCACTCCCGACGAGAAGCGCGTCTACAGGATCAACGGCGGCATCGAAGGATCGATCCGCGACGTCGCTCCGGTGACCACCGGCAGCAGGGTGAAGAAGGACCAGGTGCTGGGGTCCTTCTGGGCGCCCAACGCGCTCTCGATGATCCAGCTCTTCATCATCAACGTCGCCGGCAAGGAATACGCCGTCCAGCGCCAGACCGAGGGCAAGGTCGAGGGCGACGGCTCGGCCACGCTCGGCTACGCCAACATCCAGCAGCGCATCATGCAGCTGGAGAACCTCGGCATGTCCGCCAAGCAGCGCGAGGAGCTGGCGCGCACGCGCAAGGTTCCCGACACCATCCAGATCGTCTCGCCCACCGACGGCTTCGTGCTCGCGCGCAACGTCACGCCGCAGATGAAGTTCAACCGCGGCGAGGAGCTGTTCCGCATCGCCGATCTGCGCCGCGTCTGGGTGATCGCCGACGTGTTCCTGCACGAGGCGCGGCACGTCAGCCCGGGGATGAAGGCGGTCGTCTCCGTTCCCGAGCAGGGCCTCGCCCTCCCCGCCACGGTGGCGGAGATCCTGCCGCAGTTCGACCCCACCTCGCGCACCCTCAAGGTCCGCCTGGAGGTCGACAATCCCGACTTCGTCCTGCGGCCCGACATGTTCGTCGACGTGAAGGTGAACGTCGCCTTGCCCGCAGCCATCGCGGTTCCCGCCGACGCGGTGCTCGACTCCGGGCTCTCGAAGACCGTCTTCGTCCAGACCGGCGAGGGCAGCTTCGAGCAACGCCAGGTCCAGACCGGCTGGCGCGACGGCGATCGCGTCGAGGTCACCTCCGGCCTTTCCCCAGGCGAAAGAATCGCCGTCTCCGGCACCTTCTTTCTCGATTCCGAGAGCCGGATGAAGGCACCCGCAACCGGCGCCGTCGCAACACGGAATGGCGCGCCCGCCCCCACCGGGCACGAAACCCGATCGGGCGGCGGCGCCGGCGTTGTTTCCCCGTCCGGACAGGAGGCGGCGCAGAACCACGCCGGCGAATCGCGATGATCGGGCGGATCATCGAGGCGTCGGCGAGGCACAAGTTCGTCGTCTTCCTGCTGACCGCGGCGGCGGTGACGGCGGGCATCTGGTCGATGCGGCACATGCCGCTCGACGCCATCCCCGACCTGAGCGACACGCAGGTGATCGTCTACTCGCGCTGGGACCGCAGCCCCGACGTGATCGAGGACCAGGTCACCTATCCCATCGTGACCAGCCTGCTCGGCGCGCCCAGGGTGAAAGCGGTCCGCGGCTACTCCGACTTCGGCTACTCCTACGTCTACGTCATCTTCGAGGACGGGACCGACATCTACTGGGCCCGCTCGCGCACGCTCGAATACCTCTCCTCGGTGCTGCCGCGCCTGCCCGCGGGAGTGAAGACCGAGCTGGGGCCCGACGCGACCGGGCTCGGCTGGGTGTTCCAGTACGTGCTCACCGACACCTCGGGAAAGCACAGCCTGGCGGAGCTGCGTTCGTACCAGGACTGGTATCTGCGCTATTACCTGAAATCCGTCCGCGGCGTGGCCGACGTGGCGCCGCTCGGCGGCTACGTGCGGCAGTACCAGGTCAACGTCGACCCCAACCGGCTCCAGGCCTACGGCCTCTCCATCACCCGGGTGATGGAGGCGGTGCGCAGCGGCAACAACGACGTGGGAGGCCGGCTGATCGAGTCGGGCGGCACCGAGTACATGGTGCGCGGGCACGGCTACGCGCGCTCGCCGGCAGATCTGGAGAACATCGTGCTCCTGGCCACCGAGGGCGCCACGCCGGTGCGGATCAAGGACGTGGGCCAGGTGGTGTTGGGGCCCGACCTGCGCCGCGGCGTCTCCGACCTCGACGGCAAAGGCGATGCGGTCTCCGGCATCGTGATCATGCGCGAGGGCGAGAACGCGCTGGAAGTGATCGACCGCGTGAAGGCGAAGGTCCGCGAGATCGAGCCCGGGCTCCCCGACGGCGTCAAGCTGGTGCCCATCTACGACCGCTCCGACCTGATCGTCCGCTCGGTCGACAACCTCAAGGAGACGGTGATCGAGATCATGATCACCGTCGCCCTCGTCATCCTGCTCTTCCTCTGGCACATCCCCAGCGCGCTGATCCCGATCATCACCATCCCGGTGGCGGTGCTGATCTCCTTCGTACCCTTCCGCCTCTTCGGCCTCAGCGGCAACATCATGTCGCTGGGAGGGATCGCCATCGCCATCGGCGCGCTGGTCGACGCCGCCATCGTGGTGGTGGAGCAGACGCACAAGAAGCTGGAGATCTGGAACAGGACCGGCCGGCGCGAGGACCACCGCTCGGTGATCATCGCCGCGGTGAAGGAGGTGGGCGCGCCCAGCTTCTTCGCCCTGCTGGTGATCGCGGTCTCCTTCCTGCCCATCCTCACCCTCGAGGCGCAGGAGGGACGGCTGTTCAAGCCGCTCGCCTACACCAAGACGCTGGCGATGATGATCGCGGCGGTGCTCGCGATCACGCTCGACCCCGCGCTGCGGCTGGTCTTCATCCGGCTGCAGAAGTTCTCCTTCCGCCCGCGCTTCCTCTGCAGCGCCGTCAACGCGGTGGCGGTGGGGACCATCCATCCGGAAGAAGAGCACCCTGTCAGCCGCGGCTTGATGCGCGTCTACGGCCCGGTCTCCGCGTGGTCCTTGCGGCACCGCTGGCTGGTGGTGGGCGGCGCGTTCGCCATGGTGCTCGCCACCATTCCCGTCTACCAGCGGCTGGGCTCGGAGTTCATGCCGCCGCTCGACGAGGGATCGCTCCTCTACATGCCCACCACCATGCCCGGCATCTCCATCGGCGAGGCGCAGAAGCTCCTGCGCAACACCGACGAGATCCTCAAGCGCTTCCCCGAGGTGGACCGGGTGCTGGGCAAGGCCGGCCGCGCGGAAACGCCCACCGACCCGGCGCCCCTCTCCATGCTGGAGACGGTGATCACCCTGCGCCCGAAGTCCGAATGGCGCAAGGTCAAGACCTGGTACTCGTCCTGGGCGCCGGACTGGGCGAAGTCCCTCCTCCGCCACGTCACTCCCGATCACATCTCGCAGGAAGCGCTGGTGGCGGAGATGGACGAGGCGCTGACCCTGCCCGGCGTGGCCAACGCCTGGACGATGCCGGTGCGCGGCCGCATCGACATGCTCACCACCGGCATGCGCACGCCGGTCGGGCTGAAGATCTCAGGGGGCAGCGTCAAGGAGATCGACGCGATCGGCGAGAAGGTGGAGAAGCTCCTGCCCCGGGTCCGCGGCACCCGCAGCGTCTTCGCGGAGCGCACCTCGGTGGGTTATTTCGTGGACGTCGACTGGAACCGCGAGGCGCTGGCCCGCTACGGCCTCTCCATCGACGACGCGCAGGCGGCGGTGCAGAACGCCATCGGCGGCGAGAACGTCACCACCACCGTGGAAGGGCGCGAGCGCTACCCGGTGAACGTGCGCTACATGCGCGACTTCCGATCTGACGTTGGCGCGCTCGGACGGGTGCTGATCTCCGCCTCGGGGGGAGCGCGACAGATCCCGCTCGCCGAGCTCGCCACCGTCAGGCAGGCCACCGGGCCTGCCATGATCCGCAACGAGGACGGGCTCCTCACCGGGTACGTCTACGTCGATCTCGCCGGGCGCGACCCGAGCAGCTACATCGAGGAGGCGCGCCAGGTCCTGCGCGAGAACGTGACGCTCCCGCCCGGGTACGCCCTCTCCTGGAGCGGACAGTACGAGGCGATGGAGCGGGTGCGCGGGCGGCTCGCGGTGGTGGTGCCGCTGACGCTCTTCCTCATCTTCCTGCTCCTCTACCTGAACACGCGCTCGATCGCGAAGACGCTGATCGTGCTCCTGGCGGTCCCCTTCTCCGCGGTGGGCGCCGTCGTCTTCCTCTACCTGCTCGGCTACAACATGAGCATCGGGGTGTGGGTCGGCCTCATCGCGCTGCTCGGCGTGGATGCGGAGACCGGCGTGTACATGCTGCTCTACCTCGACCTCGCCTACGAGCAGGCCAGGCGCGAAGGCCGGCTGAACACCCTCGCCGACCTGCAGCAGGCCATCCGCGAAGGCGCGGTGAAGCGGCTGCGGCCCAAGTTCATGACCGTGGCCACCACCTTCATCGGGCTGGTGCCCATCCTCTGGGCCACCGGCACCGGATCGGACGTGATGAAGCGGATCGCCGCGCCGATGGTGGGCGGCATCCTCACCTCGTTCCTGCTCGAGCTGGTGGTCTACCCGCCCGTGTACCAGCTCTGGAAATGGAACTTCGAATTGAAGCGCCGTCCTCTGGCGGCCGGCCCGGAAGCGTCCGCGCCGTCCCCGGCGGAGATGAACCACGCAGCGTAGCCCCCCGCAGTCCGTTCCAAGGAGAAGAAGATGAAGACGTTCACCTTGCTCGCGGTTCCCTTCACGATGCTCGCCGTGCTGCTGGTCGCGCGCCCTGCGTCGGCCAGCACCACCGCCGACTGCCAGGCGTTGCTCGGCGTCCTCTCGGCCGACACCGCGGCGGCGACGTACCTGCGCGGCGACCTCGGCCTCAAGACCGAGGCGCAGCTGCTCCAGCACCTCTCCAAGACGTCGAGCGAGCTCGACGCCAACGACACCAGGGACGCGCTCAAGCAGATGGGGAACTTCTCCACCACCCTCGACCGCGCGGTCGGGGCGGCGAAGATCGACGCCGCCGACGCGGCCGCGCTGCAGATCGAGGCGGACGGGGTCGTCGCCTGCATCCAGCAGATTCAATAGGTCTGCGGGAACCTTCATACCGCCACCGCCGGCGGCGTGACACGACTGCGCGGCGCCATCGGGGCGCCGCGCAGCGATCGAATCGCGAAACGAGGCGGGCCGCACGCACGGTGCGGCGGTCCAGACGATCGCCCTTCCTGCGAGGGGAGGGAGGAGCTTGCCATGAGAAAGCGCAGATTGGATTCGAAGCGCGCCGCGCTGACGCTGCTCGTCGGGGCGGCGCTGTCGTGCGGAAGAGAAACCCCGCGGGCGACCGACGCGCCCGCGGACGCAATCCAGCCCACCGACGCCGTCCGGCAGGACGCCACGTATTCGATCTCCTGTCCGCCGGGGTTCAACACCTTCATCGGCCCTCCCCCCGCCGGGGCGCTTCCCTTCGCGCCGCTCGCGTCGCTCAAGACGGTGGCCAACCCGGTGTTCGACGTCGATCCCAAGACCGGCGCGCTGATCCTCCGAGGCGATCTCGGCGCGTACATCGCCGACATGACCTCGGCCATCCAGCTGGGCAAGGCGCTCTTCTGGGACATCCAGGCGGGCAGCGACGCCAAGGTGGCCTGCGCGACCTGCCACTTCCAGGGAGGCGCGGATACGCGGGCGAAGAACCAGCTCAACCCCGGCGCGAACGGAAGCTTCGATCTGCAGTCGACCAACTACGCGCTGGCCGCGGCCGATTTCCCCTTCGTCGATCCGATCACCGGAAGGAACAACGACAACGTGGTGGGGTCGCAGGGCGTGAAGAGGAGCACCTTCGTGAGCATCGGCACCAACGGCGTGGAGAGCACCACGCCGCTCGCGGACCCGGTCTACGGCACGAACATCCGCCAGGCGACCGGCGTCAACGCGCCCACCACCATCAACGCGGCCTTCAACCACCGCAACTTCTTCAACGGGCGCGCCCAGAACATCTTCAACGGCGTCAATCCCTGGAACGACCGCGATCCGACGGCGAAGATCTGGAAGGTGATCGACACGCTGGGCAACGTCCAGCAGATCGACATCCACATCCCCAATGCCGCGCTGGCCTCGCAGGCGGTGGGCCCGCCGCTGAACACGACGGAGATGTCCTCCGACGGCCGGACCTTCCCCGAGCTGGGCAAGAAGATGCTGCTGGTCAAGCCGCTGGGGCTGCAGAAGGTGGACGCGCGCGACAGCGTGCTCGGCGGCCTGGCGGAGACCAAGGTGAAGGGCCTCAAGACCACCTACGCGGCGCTGATCCAGAAGGCGTTCCAGCCCAACCTCTGGAACACCACCAAGACCGTCACCGTCAACAACAAGTCGTACACGCTGACGCAGGCCAACTTCTCCCTCTTCTGGGGCCTCGCCATCATGCTCTACGAGGGCACGCTGATCGCCGACAACAGCCCGATGGATCAGTACGTGGCGACGCGCACCTTCGACGCCGCGGGCAACCTGACCGCCTCCAACCCGGCGCTGCTCGATCCGGTGGTCAACCGCCTGGCCGCGGAAGGCATCACCGTTCCGCTGGCCGCCGGCGGCACCCGCGCGGTGACCCGCGCGGACATCCTGCTCGGCCTCGACCTGTTCGAGAGGCCGCTGCCTGCGCCATCGGTCGCGGGGTTGCCGCCGGGGACGGGCGTGGGGTGCAGCCTCTGCCACGTCGGCGCCGAGACCACCAGCGCCTCGATCCGCAACGTGACCGTGGGCGTCGAGGCGGGTGACGTCGCCTTCAAGAACGCGGGCTTCGACCTGCGCATGGAGCGGATGTTCATGGGCGTCCGCGCGCCGCCTCCCACGGCTCCGCAGCCGCCGCCGCCGGTGCCCTTCCTGACCGACGCCATCACCTACGACTCGGCCAGCTACGCGGTGACGGTCACCAGCATCAACGGCGTCCCGGTGACGCCCCAGGCGGTCACGGTCAACACCTACGACAGCGGCTGGTACAACATCGGGGTGCGCCCCACCGCCGACAACATCGGCCTGGGCGGGCTCGACGCCTTCGGAAAGCCGCTCTCCTGGACGCGCTTCTACCAGACGACGCTGGCCAACCCCTCCACCATCAAGGTGGGCGGCGGCGGGCTGACCTGCATCGACTCCGCCGGAAACCCGGTGGCGCCGCCGGCGGCGCCGGTGGGATCGCCCTTCGTGGGCGAGGTGCTGACCCCGGGCACGAGCGTGCCCATCCTCAGCGGCGGGCTCACCGCGACCGAAGCCAGCGACGTGATGGGGTCGTTCAAGACCGCGTCGTTGCGCAACGTCGAGTTCAACGGGCCGTACTTCCACACCGGCGGCAAGTCCACGCTGCGGCAGGTGATCGAGTTCTATGACGACGGCGGCAACTTCGCCAACCCGGAGACCGGTCCGCTCATCCGGCCGCTGGGGCTGACGGAAAACCAGATGGTCGGCCTGGTGGCGTTCCTGGTCTCGCTCACCGACGACCGGGTCCGCTTCCAGCAGGCGCCCTTCGACCATCCCGAGCTGCCCATTCCGGTCGGGCAGGACGCCACCGGGGCGGAGGTCATCAACCTGCTGCCGGCCGTCGGGGCTACGGGCTCGACGACCCAGGTCCCGCGGTTCCTCGGTCTGAACCCGTTCCAGCCGTAGAGACCTCGGCGAGACGGGCCAGCGTCGCCTCCGGCAGGTGCGCGCTCTCCTCCGGGAGCCAGCGCAGCACCGGCCGGGGCGGCGCGACGATGCCGACCGCCTCCCTGGCCCGCCAGCGCCGGCCCTTCGCATCGTCCGAGGTGGAGCCGGGGGCGATGGGTGCCGACAACAGATGCACGCAGGCGTTGCGCAGCATCGCCTCCACCGCTTCCGGCTGCTCCTCGCCCTCGGCGAAGATGGCCTCCTGATCGGGCAGGCCGAGCTGGTTCATGCCCACCACGTCGAGGAGCAACCAGGTCTTGCCGCCTTCCGGCGGCAGCGCGATCGCGCGCACGCTCGTCCAGAGATCCACCGGCGCCGGCCCGCCGACCTTGCGTTTCGCCACCTCTTCCAGCTGCTTGCGGTCGCGCAGCGCCTCGCCGGCGGGCACGAAGAACGCAAGCGCGCCCTCGAGGCGCATCAGCGGCGTGGCCACTTCGGTGAGCGTCATCAGATCGTACGTCGGACCGCCGCGGCGCTTCGGGGGTGGCCCCTTGCCGGCGAACGCGCTGCGGATGCGAATGAACCCGCCGTGCCGCGACAAGGCGCTGCCGTCCTCGCCTGCCTGATCGAGGGCGCGCGCGAGCGTTCCGGGGCTGGAGTACGGTCCGAACGCGCCCGCGCGCCAGGCCGAGGCGAGCGCAGGGGTGTCCAGCGCGGTCTGCACGTCGTCGGGCCAGGGCCGGTCGACCACGTCGACCACCGCGAAACCCTCGCCGCGCAGGTCGAGCACCACGCCGGGGCCGCAGAGCGCCCAGTCGTACTCGCCGGCGCCCTGCTTGCGGTAGCCGGACACCGGCCACTCCGCGAGCGCGCGGACCACTTCTTCCATCTTCGGCGCCTGCTCGAACAGGACGCACGCGCACTGGGTGAAGGAGAGGCTTTCCATGGCGCGAGCTTACACGCTTTGCCCCCGGCGCCGCAGGGGATGCGACATCTCCACTCACCCCTCGGCGGTCCCGGTGACGAGCGGATGGCTCCACACCTCGTCGAGGAACGCCGCCAGCTCCGCGTTGAGCCGGTCCGGGCGCACGCGCCACTCGGAGATCGACTTCGCCTCGACCATGCGGGCCCGCGGCAACTCGCGCGCGGTGCGGTCGCCGTCGCTGAAGGGATGGATGGGGTCCGAGTGGTGCCCGATCACCAGCGTCGGCGCGGCGATGCGCCTGCGCTCCAGAAGCGGCGGAGCGACGCGGCCGAAGATGATGCCGTCGAGCACCGCCAGGGAGGACGCGGGATCGCGGCGGGCGAAGTCGATGAACAGGTCGGCGAGGAAGAAGGTGCGGGGAATGCGGCGGGTCAGCGCCGAGACGAGACGCATGCCGCGCTGGCTCAGGCGCAGCGCGAGCGCCAGGGGGACGAACACCGCCCCCGCCGCGGCGATGCCCTTCTCCAGCACCGGCATCTCCAGCACGAGCCCGCGGACGCGCTCCGGCGCCGCCACCGCCACCTCGAGGCCGACGTTCGCGCCCAGCGAGGTGCCTCCCACCACCGCGTTGGAGAGGCCGAGGTGATCGAGCAGCGCAATCACGTCGCGGCCGAAGCCCGGAATCGAGTAGAGCGACATGTCGGCCGGCTGGTCGGAGGCGCCATGGCCGGGCAGATCGACGGTGATGACGCGCTGCCCCCGCGCCGCGAGCGCCGGCGCCACCTTGAGGAACATGCTGCCGTCCATCAACAGGCCGTGGATGAGGACCACCACCTGGGGCCCGGAGCCGTACTCGCGGTACGAGATGCGAAGACCCCGGTGGACGAACCCGGAGACGGCGGCGGGCCAGGCGGAACGCGTTCTCACGGGATGATTGTAACCGTGCTATGGCGGCGGTGTGCGCAGCGTCGCGCTCTTCGTGGTTCCGGCCGCGCTGGCCCTTCTCTTCGCCCTCACCTTCGCTCTTGCCCGCGACTCGATCCCCGGCTGGGGCGACGACCCCCTCTTCAACCTCTGGACGTTCGAGCTGGTCTGGCACCACCTCGACGGCGAAGGCGTGCGCGCCCTCTTCTCCGGCAGGCTCTGGTGGGCGCCGCTCTACGGCGGCCATCCTCTCGGGCTGGCGTTTTCCGAGAACCAGATCGTCCCCGCGCTCCTGCTCTGGCCGCTGCGCAAGATCTGCGGCAACGGCGCGCTGTCGCTGAACGCCGGCGCGGTGCTGTGGATCCTCGCGGCATTCGCCGCCGCGGCGGGCTGGCTGCGCTCCATCGGCCACCGCGCGCTCGCGTGCTGGGGAGGCCTTCTCTTCGCCGCCTCCGGCTGGCTGCAGAGCCAGTACGCGCATTACCAGAACCTCTATGTCTTCGTGCTGCCGCTCTCGCTCTGGGCCTGGTCGCGCTTCCGGGAGCGCCCGCGCGCGCTCACGCTTCTGGCCTGCGCGCTTTCGTTCGGATGGATCGGCGGCTGGAACCTCTACTTCCAGGTCTTCGCCAATTTCATCCTCGCGGTGCTGGCGGCGCGATGGGTGCGGCGCGAGCCGCGCTGGACCTTTGCGATCGTCGGCCTCACCGCGCTGGTCGAGCTCCCGGTGGCCAGCCGCTATTTCCAGCTGGGCGCCACCATCGGCGGCTTCGGCAGCGCGGAAACCTATGCCGCCACCTGGAAGAGCCTGCTCGGCAGCGCGCACCGGCCGCGCGCGCTCTTCCCCTCGTTCGAGGTGCCCATCGAGGCTGCCGGGTTCGTGGGGGTGACCTGGCTCGTGCTGCTGCTCCTCGCCCTGCGGCGCCGCGAGCAGTGGCCGTGGCTTCTTGCCGCCGCAGCCGCGCTGTGGGCGGCGGCCGGCCGCGGCGCGGGCCTCTTCGATCTGCTCGCGGCGGTCCCGGGCGTGGGCGGGCTGCGCGCGATGGGCCGCGCGCAGGTGCTGTTCCTGCTCTTTTCGCTGCCGCCTGTGCTCGCGGTGCTGGAACGCCTGCGCCCGCGCTGGTCCGCCCTGGCGCTGGCAGCGACGATGGCCGAACTGCTGCCTGCGGACCTGCCTGCGCGCGTGGCCGTCGATCCCGGGCTGTGGCGCGGCCCGACGCCGTTGAGCGCGGCGCTCGCGCCGAGCCGGGAGCCTTTGCTGGTGCTTCCCGAGGCGCGCTCGCGCTTCATGCTCGAGGCGACGCAGACGTGGACGCCGTACTTCGGCGGCTACTCGGGCCGCGCGCCGGCCGGAGAGGAGTTGCTGGAGACAGTGACCTTGCGAAGGCCCTGGGACCGCGCCACGCTGGACGACCTCCTCGATTTCACGCGCGCAACCCGGGTGGTGGCGCTGGACGCCCGGAGCGCCAGCCGCGCCCGCGCGTCCGACCGGCTGGCGCTGCGCGGCTGCTACGCGCACCTGCACGGCAGCACGGCCTGCGTCTTCGACCGCATCGGGACGCCCGCGCCGCCCTCGCTCCGCCTCGACCGCGACGCGGTCTTCGAGCAGCGAGCCGGCGGACCGTGGCCCGAAGCGGACCTGCGCGCCATCGCGGCCGGTGCGCTGGAGATCGGCCAGGTCGATCGCTGCCGCCTCGTCGAGACGCTGCACCTGCCCCTGCTCCCGCCGCTCCGCCGCGCCGTACCCCTGCAAGGCAGCGCGCTGCGCGGCATCCGGTTCCAACCCGGCGCGCTCATCCTCCACCAGGAGCTGCGGCAGGCTCTCCCGCGGCTCTTCGCGGCGGGCATCGGCGTGGACTGCGGTTAGTCGGCATCTGAACGGCGTGGGTTGCCGCCGGCCGCCTGCCTGCCTAGCTTCCGCGCGTGCGTGCCCTTCTCGCCCTGGCGACGGTCGCGCTGCTCGGTGCTTGTGGTGGGCCGAAGCAGCAGTCCTCTGCGCGCGACCCCTGCGTCCACAGGAGCGCCGCAGTGCAGCCGCTCTCCGCGGCGCCGCGCGCGCTCAAGACCGTCTTCGTGGTGGTGATGGAGAACAGGAGCTGGTCGGAGATCCAGGGGAGCCGATCCGCGCCCTTCATCAACCAGACGCTCTTGCCGCAGGCATCGTTCGCGACCCGCTACTCGAATGCCGGCATCCACCCCAGCGAACCGAATTACCTCTGGCTCGAGGGAGGGACCAACTACGGGATCCTCGACGACGGCGACCCCGGCCAGCACCATCTCGCGAACAAGGACCACCTCGTCTCGCTGCTGACGCAGGCGGGCATTTCCTGGAAGGCGTACCAGCAGGGAGTCGACGGCTCGCAGTGCCCGGTGGAGAGCCGCGAGCTCTACGCGGCCAAGCACGACCCCTTCGTCTTCTTCGACGACGTGACCGACGGGAACGACCCGCGATCGGCGAACTGCATCGCCCACGTCCGGCCGCTTCAGGAGTTGACCGCGGATCTGCAGAGCGGGTCGGTGGCCCGCTACAACTTCGTCACGCCGGATCTCTGCAACGACATGCACGGCTTCACCGGATGCCCCATCGCCGACGGGATCGCTGCCGGCGACGCCTGGCTCGCAGAGTGGGTGCCGCGGATCATGCAGTCGCAAGCCTGGGCGGACGGCGGCGCGATCTTCGTCACCTGGGACGAGGCCGACGGAAACGATCAGCCGATCGGGTTGATCGTCCTGTCGCCTCTGGCGAAGGGCGCGGGGTAC
>DATDMU010000249.1:0-4059 GCA_036518615.1 Myxococcales bacterium | reverse complement strand
CGGCTCGGCAGGCAGTTCCGCGCGCGGCGGCGCAGGAAGCGCGGTCAGAGGCGCTTGTAGAAGATGCTGGTCGCCGCCGGGACGCCGCCTGCGGGGAAGAGGGCGTACCCGGGAATCTCGCCCACCTTCACCGCGCCGCAGCAGAGATAGAGCTGCTCCGCGCCGCTGCCGGACATGGTGTCGAAGGTGAGCAGCGTCCTGTGGCGAAGCCTCGCTTCCGCCTCCACCGCCGCGAAGAGGGCGCGGCCCAGACCGCGGCGGCGCGCCCGGCGGTGCACCAGCATCTTCGCCAGCTCGGCGCGGTGCGGCTGGTTTGGCGGCGTGTCGAGGACGAGCTGCGCGGTGCCGTCGAATTCGCCGGCCACGAGAAGGACTCGCTCTCCCCTCGCCACGCCCTCGGCGATGCGTCGCCAGTACGAGACGGCCTCTTCGCGGGTCATCTCCGCCATGAAGCTGACCGAGGCGCCTGCGGCGATCGCGTCGAGCAGCACATCGGCCAGCGAATCGGCGCGCGCGAAGGCCTCCTCCGCCCCGAGCGACCGAATCATGCGTTCACCCCTTCGACGGCGCGCCGGTCCGCAGTGGGCGGTGTGCCCCGCGTGGTTACCCAGGGCGGCGGCCACCCGTTTGCGGCGAGCCACCGCGGCACCATGCGCGCTCGCCGCCATCCCGAGCGCAAGAGCCAGGTGCGAGGACGGGAGGGGATCTCGCGCCGCCGCGGCGCCTCGTATGCGCGCGACGAGAACCGGTCCTGCACCTCGCCGCCGTAGTGATGGGCGGCGTTGCCGAGCACGTATGCGATGGCATTGACCAGCGCCGTCGGGCTACGCAGCAGGCGCGAGTGGTAGTGGTCGGCGAAGACGCGGCCTTTCTTGTCCATCAGCCGGTTCAGCGCCTTGGCGATGCGGATGTTGAGCCCCTGCATGCCTCGCGACAGCGCCTCGTCGCCATCTGCCTCGACGATGAGATGAAGGTGATTGCCGAGCACGGTGAATTCGATCACCCGCAGCCCGAACCGCTGCCGCGCGGCGGCAAGGCATTCCTCGATCACACCGAAGCAGCGGCGGCTGCGCAGGTTCCAGACATGCCCCGCCACGCGCAAGGTCACCTGCACGGCCGCGGGGTCGTCGAACTTCGGGCGGCATCGATGCGAGACCAGCGGCCGGCGGCCCTTCGGCTTGCGCCCGGCTCCCGGCCTTTTTCCGCCCCGCCGCCGCGGCGGTGCGATCGCCGGCGGTCCGAAGCTCGAGAACGTCGACCGATCCTGCGGGGTCGCTGCGATGTGTCAAGCGGGGTGCGCCAGGTGGCCGCGGCGACTCGCGACCCGGCCGCGAACTGGTTATGCTCCGCGCCCCTCTTCCGGAGCCAACCATGAAGCCCATCCCCACCGAGCTCGTCTTCCTGGCAGCGAAGCGCACGCCGTTCGGCACCTACGGCGGCTCGCTCAAGGACCAGTCCGCGACTGACCTGGGAGTGCACGCAGCCAAAGCCGCCGTGGCCCAGTCCGGCGTGAAGCCCGACGAGATCGACAACGTGGTCTTCGGCAACGTGGTGCAGACCAGCGCCGACGCCATCTACCTGGCCCGGCACGTCGGCCTGAAGGCCGGCCTGCCGCAGTCGGTGCCGGCGCTCACCGTGAACCGCCTCTGCGGCTCCGGCTTCCAGGCGGTGGTGGACGCCGCGCTGGAGATGCTGGCGGGCCACAGCCAGTGCGCGCTGGTGGGCGGCACCGAGAACATGTCGCAGGCTCCCCACGTGGCGCGGGGCTTGCGTTTCGGCGTGGCGCTGGGCAAGGCGCCCAAGCTGGAAGACTCGCTCTGGGAGGCGCTGACCGACAGCTACGGCGGCCTGCCCATGGCCATGACCGCCGAGAACCTGGCGGTGAAGTACGGGATCTCCCAGCGCGAAGTGGACGAGTACGCCGTCGCGAGCCAGAAGCGCTTCGCCGCCGCGCAGGAGTCGGGGCGCCTTTCCGAGGAGATCGCTCCGATGGAGCTGCCCGGCAGGAAGGGGACGGTGGTGCAGTTCGCCCGCGACGAGCACAACCGGCCCGACACCACCGTGGAGAGCCTGGCGAAACTGCCCAAGGTGTTCAAGAAGGACGGCGTCATCCACGCCGGCGCCGCCAGCGGCATCTGCGACGGGGCGGGCGCGCTGGTCCTCGCCACCCGCGAGTTCGCCGACAAGCGCGGCCTCAAGCCGCTGGGCAAGCTGGTCGGCTGGGGCATCTCCGGCTGCGATCCCTCGATCATGGGCATCGGGCCGGCGCCCGCGATCCGGCGCGCCTTCGACCGGCACCAGGCCAGGCTCTCCGACTTCGACCTCTTCGAGGTCAACGAGGCGTTCGCGCCCCAGTACCTGGCGGTGGAGAAGGAGCTGGGATTGCCGCGCGACCGCACCAACGTGGACGGCGGCGCCATCGCGGTGGGGCATCCGCTCGCGGCTTCCGGCGCCCGCATCACCGCGCACCTGCTCTACGAGATGAAGCGGCGGGGCGCAAAGCGCGGCGTCGGGTCCGCCTGCATCGGGGGCGGGCAGGGAATCGCGCTCCTCCTGGAGTCGGCGTAGATTTGCATGGTGGCGGAGCTGTTCCACGACTGGAATCCCGCGGACCTGGGCGAGCTTTCGCGCGCGGAGGTGCTCGACGAGACCCTGCGCGACGGCATCCAGAGCCCCTCGGCGATCGACCCGCCCATCGAGGCGAAGATCGAGCTCCTCCACCTGCTCGACGAGCTGGGCGTGGCGCAGCTCGACGTGGGCTTGCCCGGCGCGGGCGCGCACCAGCGCGCGGCGGTGAAGAGGCTGGCGGAGGAGAAGCGCGACGCGAAGCTGCGGATCCGGCTCAACGTCGCCTGCCGGACCGTGGTCAGCGACATCGCGCCTGTGGCCGACCTGCAGCAGGAGACCGGAGTGCCGCTGGAGGTCTACGCCTTCATCGGCAGCTCGCCCATCCGCCAGTACGCCGAGGAGTGGGATCTCTCCTTCATCGAGAAGCAGTCGGTGGAGGCGGTCTCCTTCGCGGTGAAGCACGGCCTTTCCGTCGCCTACGTCACCGAGGACACCACCCGCAGCAAGCCCGACGACCTGCGCCGCCTCTTCCTCAGCGCCATCGATGCCGGCGCGCGAAGGCTCTGCCTCTGCGACACCGTGGGCCACGCCACGCCCGAAGGAGCGTCCGCGCTCGTCCACTTCGCGCGCGAGGTGGCGGGGCCGGACATCGGCCTCGACTGGCACGGCCACAACGACCGCGGGCTCGCGCTCTGGAACGCGCTCGCGGCGGGCGCGGCCGGAGCCACGCGGCTGCACGGCTGCGCCGCGGGCATCGGCGAGCGCGTCGGCAACACCGCCTGCGATCAGCTCCTCGTGAACCTCAAGCTGATGGGCCACCCGATCTACGGGCCGCGCGACATGTCGAAGCTGGTCTACTTCGTCGAGCTGGCGGCGAAGGTCACGGGACACGAGCTGCCGGTGAACTATCCGGTGGCCGGCCGCGACGCCTTCCGCACCGCCACAGGCGTGCACGCCGCCGCCATCGTCAAGGCGCAGCGCAAGGGCGACCGCTGGCTCGCCGACCGCATCTACAGCGGCGTGCCGGCCGGCGAGTTCGGCAAGGAACAGCAGATCGAGATCGGCCCCATGAGCGGCCTGTCCAACGTGAAGCACTGGCTCGCCCGGCACGAGATTCCCGCCGACGAGCCGTTGGCAAAGGCGGTGCTCGCGCGCGCCAAGGCGTCCGCCCGCACCCTCACCGAGTCCGAAGTTGCGCAAATCGTGCGCGAGGTCCGATCATGACGCCCGTGCAGTTCACCGGCATGAAGATCTTCTCCACCACCCTCGCGCGCGATCGCGAGGCGATGGGCGACAACATCACCCGCTGGCTGCGCGACAACCCGCAGCTGGAGATGGTGGACAAGATCGTCACCCAGAGCTCCGACAAGGAGTTCCACTGCCTGACGATCACGCTCTTCTACCGCGAGCGCCCGCGGCCCTGACGGCTTAGACTCGCTGGATGCCGCGCGGCCAGCCGACCATGTCCTTCGGAGTGCCTCCGCTCACGCG
>DATDMU010000248.1:0-6687 GCA_036518615.1 Myxococcales bacterium | reverse complement strand
CGTCGTGCCTCGCGCTTTGCCGCCGGAGCGCGTGGCGGAGCGCCGCGGCGCGTACTAGCTTGCGCCGCATGCCCTCCGAAGGCGGCCTCGGGTTCGCGCTGCGCGCCCTCTCGCACCGCAACTACCGCCTGTTCTTCGCCGGGCAGAGCGTCTCCCTGATCGGCACCTGGCTCACGCGCATCGCCACCAGCTGGCTGGTCTACCGGCTGTCGGGATCCGCCTCGATGCTGGGGCTGATCGGCTTCTGCGGGCTGGTGCCCACCTTCGTGCTCGCGCCGCTTGCCGGCGTCTACGTGGACCGCCATTCGCGCCACCGCGTCATCGTCGTCACCCAGGTGCTCTCGATGCTGCAGTCGTTCGCGCTCGCGGCCCTGGCGCTCGCGGGCGTGATCACCGTGGCGGAGATCGCGGCCCTGCAGCTCCTGCAGGGAGTGATCAACGCATTCGACACGCCGGCGCGGCAGGCTTTCGTGGTGGAGATGGTCGAGGACCGCGCCGACCTCTCCAACGCCATCGCGCTGAACTCGAGCATGTTCAACGGCGCCCGGCTGATCGGGCCCTCGGTGGGCGGCGTGCTCATCGCGCTGGTGGGCGAGGGCGGGTGCTTCCTCATCGACGGCATCAGCTACCTCGCGGTGATCGCCTCGCTCCTGGCGATGCACGTGCGCCCGGCGGCGCGGCGGGCGGAGCAGAAGCACGTGCTGCACGAGCTGCGCGACGGGTGGCGGTACGCGTCCGGCTCTCCCGCCATCCGCTCCATGCTGCTGCTGCTCGGCATCGTTTCGCTGGTGGGGATGCCCTACGCGGTGCTGATGCCGATCATCGCCAGCGTCCGCCTGCACGGCGGGGCGCACACGCTGGGGTTCCTGATGGCGGCGGTGGGACTCGGCGCGCTGGGCGGAGCGGTGCGGCTGGCGATGCGGCGCACCGTGCTGGGCCTCGGCCGGACCATCGTGACCATGGCGCTGGTCTTCGGGATCACGCTGGCGCTCTTCGCCGCGTCCCGGCAGGTCTGGCTCTCCCTGCCGCTTCTGGTCGCGGTGGGCTTCTCGATGATGCTGCAGACCGCTGCCACCAACACGGTGCTGCAGACCATCCTCGAGGAGCACATGCGCGGGCGGGTGATGGCCTTCTACACCATGGCGGTGATGGGGACGGCGCCGTTCGGCGCGCTGATGGCCGGCGCGCTGGCCGACCGCATCGGCGCGCCCTGGACCATCGCCGGCGGCGGGCTCGTCTGCGCGGCGGCGGCGGGGTATTTCGCCACGCAGCTGCCGAAGCTGCGCGAGCACATCCGGCCCATCTACCAGAGGTTGGGGATATTGCCGGAGGTGGCGGAGGGAATGGGAGCGGGGCAGGTGTCGACGCCTGTGGCGTGAGGGGATGGGGGCTCGCGCCTTGCGGCGCTCGGGGATCGCGTTCGGGTTCAGGTTCAGGTTCCCGATCCCCGATTCCTTCCAACCTGAAACCTCTTCCCTGAAACCAGAACGTTGACCTGAACGTGAACCTGAACTTGAACTTCGAGGCGGCGAGAGCCGCCGAGCCCTGAACCGGTCGGGGGCTCGCGAGGTGCGCTCGCGGCATCGGGTGCGAGTGCGGGTGCGCGTGCGCGTTTGCGTGCGGGACCTGGGGTCCCCGATCGCGATCGGGATTGGCTCGCTACGTCGCGAGCTCGGGTTCGCTGTGAATTGCGTGCTGGCGCCTTCGGGTCAGCCGGTCGAGCGCCACGTACACCACCGGCGTGGTGAACAGCGTCAGCATCTGCGAGAAGACGAGACCGCCCACGATGGTGATGCCGAGCGGCTGGCGCAGCTCCGCTCCGGCGCCGTGGCCGATGGCCAGGGGAACGCCGCCGAGGAGCGCCGCCAGCGTGGTCATCATGATGGGGCGGAAGCGGAGCAGGCACGCCTTGTGGATGGCCTCCTTGGGGGTGACGCCCTCCTCGCGCTCCACCTCGATGGCGAAGTCGATCATCATGATCGCGTTCTTCTTCACGATGCCGATGAGCAGGATGATGCCGATGAGCGCGATGATGCTGAAGTCGGTGCTGGTGACGAGCAGCGCGAGCAAGGCGCCCACCCCGGCGGAGGGCAGCGTGGAGAGGATGGTGACCGGGTGCACGTAGCTCTCGTAGAGCACCCCGAGCACGATGTAGACCGCGATCAGCGCGAAGGCGATGAGGAACGGCTCGCTGGCCAGCGACTGCTGGAACGCCTGCGCGGTGCCCTGGAAGGACCCGCGCGCCGCCGCCGGCAGGCCGATGTCGCGGGTGGCGCGGTTGATGGCGTTGACCGCGTCGCCCAGCGCCACGCCCGGCGCCAGGTTGAACGACAGCGTCACCGCCGGGAACTGCCCCTGGTGGTTCACGCTCAGCGCCGTCTGCGACTGGGTGACCTTCGCCAGGATGCCGAGCGGCACCTGGTCTCCGGAGGCGGTGCGCACGTAGAGCTGCTGCAGCTGCTCGGGCCGCGCCTGGAACTCCGGCTTCACTTCCAGCACCACCCGGTACTGGTTGAGCTGGGTGTAGATGGTGGCCACCTGCCGCTGGCCGAAGGCGTCGTAGAGCGTGTCGTCGATGGCCTGCTGGGTGACGCCGAGCCTCGCGGCGGTGTCGCGGTCCACCACCACGTCGAGGCGCAGCCCCTGCGTCTGCTGGTCGGTGGCGACGTCGCGCAGCTCGGGCAGGGTCTTGAGCCGCGCCAGTACTTTGGGAGCCCATTCATTCAGTTCGTCGAGGTTCGCGTCCACCACCGTGTACTGGTACTGCGTGCGCGAGCTGCGCCCGCCGAGGCGCACGTCCTGGACGTTCTGCAAGAAGAGGTTGATGCCCGGCACCCGCGCCGCCTTGGGCCGCAGCTCGCCGATGACCTGATCGGCGGTCAGCTTGCGCACGCCCCAGGGCTTGAGCTGCACGAAGATGTTGCCGGTGTTGCCCTGGCCGATGAAGGAGACGAAGTGGTCGATGTTGGGGTCGTCGGCGATGATCTTGAGCAGCGCCTCCTGCCGGTCCTTGAGGGAACGGAAGGACACGTCCTGCGGCGCCTCGGAGAAGCCGGCCAAAGAGCCCGTGTCCTGTTGCGGGAAGAGCCCCTTGGGAATGACCACGTAGAGGTAGACGGTGAAGGCCACCGTGGCCAGGGTGACGAGCAGCATCAGCTTCTCGTGATCGAGCACCCAGCCCAGCGCGTCGTCGTAGGTGTCGTGCATCCAGCCGAGGACGCGCTCCATGATGCGGTCGAAGCGCCCGTGCCTGCGCTCGTCGTGGCGGCGCAGGATCCGCGACGCCATCATCGGCGTGAGCGTCAGCGAGACGATGGCGGACATGGCGATGGCGATGCTCAGCGTGACCGCGAACTCGCGGAAGAGCCGCCCGATCACGCCGCCCATCAACAGGATCGGGATGAACACCGCGAGCAGCGAGACGGTGATCGAGACGATGGTGAAGCCGATCTGCTTTGCGCCCTTGAACGCCGCCCGCATGGGCGTGTCGCCCTGCTCGATGTAGCGGGAGACGTTCTCGGTGACCACGATGGCGTCGTCCACCACGAAGCCGGTGGAGATGGTGAGCGCCATCAGCGAAAGGTTGTCGAGGCTGTAGCCGCACAGGTACATGAGACCAAATGTGCCGATGAGGCTCAGCGGCACGGCGACGGTGGGAATGGTGGTGGCCCACAGGCTGCGCAGGAAGAGGAAGACCACCAGCACCACCAGCGCCACGCTGATGAGCAGCGAGATCTGCACGTCCTTGACCGAGGCGCGGATGGTGGTGCTGCGGTCGAGGGCCACCTTCACGTCGATGGACGGCGAGATGGAGCGCGCCAGGCCGGGCAAGAGCGCCTTCACCCGCTCGATCACCTCGATGATGTTGGCGCCGGGCTGGCGGCGGATGATCAGCAGCACCGCGCGCTGGCCGTCGCACCAGGCCGCCGCGCGCTGGTTCTCGACGTCGTCGATGACGGTGGCCACGTCGGAGAGCCGCACCGGCGAGCCGTTCTCGTAGGCGAGCACGAGCGGGCGGTATCCCGCGGCGGTGGTGAGCTGGTCGTTGGCGTCGATGCTGCGCGTCTGCGTCGCGCCGGAGAAGGATCCCTTGGGCGAATTGGCGGTGGCGCGGAAGAGCGCGTTGCGCACGTCCTCGAGCGAGAGCCCCACGCCGGCCAGCGCTCCCGGATCCACCGAGACGCGCACCGCCGGCTGCTGCGCGCCGCCCACGAACACCTGCCCGACGCCGTCCACCTGCGAGATCTTCTGCGCGAGGATGGTGTTGGCCACGTCGAACATCTGGCTGAGCGGCAGCGTCTTCGAGGTCAGCGCCACGATCATGATCGGCGCGTCCGCCGGGTTGACCTTGCGGTAGTTGGGGCGGTTGGGGAGGCCCGCGGGCAGATCGCCGCCGGCGGCGTTGATGGCGGCCTGCACGTCGCGGGCGGCGGAGTCCACGTCGCGGTCCAGGTCGAACTGCAGCGTGAGCGAGGTCTGGCCCAGCGTGCTGGAGGAGGTGATCTCGTTCACCCCCGCGATGCGCCCGAACCTCCGCTCCAGCGGAGTGGCGACCGCCGACGCCATCGTCTCCGGGCTTCCGCCGGGCAGCCCGGTGCCCACGTTGATGGTGGGGTTGTCCACCCGCGGGAGCGGCGCCACCGGGAGCTGCGTGTACGCCGCGCCGCCTGCCAGCACCACCGCCAGCGCGAGCAGCGTGGTGGCCACCGGCCGCTTGATGAACGGCGCGGAGACGTTCACGACGCGGGCGCCTCCGCCGGCATGGGCTCCGCCGGCCTGGACTTGTGGCCGCGGCGCAGCCAGGTGCCGAGCCGGCCCATGTAGAGGTAGATGACGGGCGTGGTGTAGAGGGTCAGCACCTGCGAGATGAGCAGCCCGCCCACGATGGAGATGCCGAGCGGCCGGCGCAGCTCGCTGCCGGTGCCGGTGCCGAGCGCGAGCGGAATGCCGCCGAGCAGCGCCGCCATGGTGGTCATCATGATCGGCCGGAAGCGCAGGAGGCAGGCCTGGTGGATGGCCTCGCGCGGGGTTTTTCCGTTGTCGCGCTCCGCCTCCAGCGCGAAGTCGATCATCATGATCGCGTTCTTCTTGACGATGCCGATGAGCAGGATGATCCCGATCAGCGCGATGATGGAGAAGTCGGTGCGGCAGACGATCAGCGCGAGCAGCGCGCCCACGCCTGCGGAGGGCAGGGTGGAGAGGATGGTCACCGGGTGGATGTAGCTCTCGTAGAGCACGCCGAGGACGATGTAGACGGTGACCAGCGCCGCGACGATCAGCACCGGTTCGGAGGCCAGCGATTCCTGGAACGCCTGCGCCGTGCCGCTGAAGTCGGCGCGGACTCCGGGCGGCAGGCCGATCTCCGCCTCGGCGGCGTGGATGGCGTCCACCGCCTCGCCCAGGGCGGTGCCGGGCGCGAGATTGAAGGAGATGGTGGCCGCGGGGAACTGGCCCTGGTGGTTGATGGAGAGCGGCGAGGCGCCGGGCTCGAAATGGGCGAAGGCGGAGAGCGGCACGCTCTGCCCGGACTGCGTCTTGAGGTAGATGCGGCTCAGGGCGGAGGGATCCTGCTGGTCCTCCGGCCGCACCTCCAGGATGACCCGATACTGGTTGAGCTGGGTGAAGATGGTGGAGACCTGCCGCTGCCCGAAGGAGTCGTAGAGCGTGTCGTCGATGGTCTGGGTGGCGATGCCCAGGCGCGCGGCGGTGTCGCGGTCGATGGTGAGCGTCTCCTCCAGCCCCGAGGAGAGCAGGTCGCTGGCCACGTCGCGCAGCTCGGGGAGCGTGCGCAGCTTCTGCACCACCTTCGGGCCCCACTCGGAAAGCTCCTTCGGGTTCGCGTCCTCCAGCGTGTACTGGAACTGGGTGCGGCTGGTGCGGGTCTCGATGGTGAGGTCCTGCACCGGCTGGAGGAAGAGCTGCACGCCTTCCACCCGCGCGACCCTGGGCCCGAGCCGCTCGATGATCTCGGCGGCGCTGGAGCTGCGTTCGCTGCGCGGCTTGAGCGTGATGTTGAAGCGGCCGCTGTTGGTGGTGGGGTTGGTGCCGTCGGCGCCGATGAACGAGGCCAGGCTGGCGACGTCCGGATCCTCGAGGATGACGTCGGCGAGCGCCCGCTGCCGGTCCATCATCCGGGTGAACGACGCGTCGGCGGACGCTTCCGAGACGCCGACGATCAGGCCGGTGTCCTGCTGGGGGAAGAAGCCCTTGGGGATGACCACCGCGAGCAGGAGCGTGAGCGCGAGCGTGCCGATGGTGACGATGAGGGTGAGCAGCTGGTGCTCCAGCACCCACTCGAGGCCGCGGTCGTACACGCCCGCGAGCCTCTCCCACTGCCGCTCGGTCCAGCGGTTGAAGCGCGTCTCCTTCTCCTGGCCGTGAGGCTTGAGCAGGTGCGCGCACATCATCGCGGTGAGCGTCAGCGAGAGCACGGCGGAGACGCCGATGGCGATGGCGAGGGTCATCGCGAACTCGCGGAAGAGCCGCCCGATGATGCCGCCCATGAAGAGCAGGGGGATGAGCACCGCCACCAGCGAGACGGTGAGGGACACGATGGTGAAGCCGATCTGCTTTGCGCCCTTCAGCGCCGCCTCGAAGGGCGGGTCGCCCTCCTCGATGAAGCGGGAGATGTTCTCGATCATCACGATGGCGTCGTCGACCACGAAGCCGGTGGAGATGGTGAGCGCC
>DATDMU010000247.1:0-19519 GCA_036518615.1 Myxococcales bacterium | reverse complement strand
GAGCTGACCGCCGACGACCTGCCGCCCACGCTGCAGGGTCCGCGCCCTGCCGGCCGCGACGCCTCCAGCCTGATCCCCGGCGCGACCATGGCGGAGATCGAGCGCGAGGCCATCCTCCGCACCATGGAGCTGGTGGACGGCTCCACCGCCAAGGCGGCGGACATGCTCGGCATCTCCATCCGCAAGATCCAGTACCGGCTGAAGGAGTACTCGGGCGAGATCCCCGCGGGCTCGGGCGACCACGAGCACGATCACGAGCACGAACCCGACGCCTGAGCGGCGTCTCTAGGCCCGCGGCAACCTCACCCAGAAGCGCGCTCCGCCGAGCGGCGACTTCTCGTAGCCGATGGTGCCGCCGTGCTGCGAGACGATGGCGTGGACGATGGAGAGGCCCAGGCCGGAGCCCGCCGCCTTGGTGGTGAAGAAGGGTTCGAAGATGCGCTCCGCCAGCTCGGGCGGGATGCCCGGACCGCTGTCGTCCACCGCCAGGAGCACCTCGCGCCCCGCCGCCCGCGCCGTGACGCGCACCCGCCCGCCTTGAGGCACCGCCTCCATCGCGTTCAGCGCCAGGTTCATCAGCACCTGCCGGAGCCGCTCCGCGTCGCCGGAGACCGGCGGCAGGTTCCCGTCGATCTGCGCGTCGAGCGTCATCCCGCGCCGCTCCGCGTCGCCGCCGAGCAGCCCCAGCACCGCCTCGAGGACGGCGTGCACGTCCACCGGCCGCGCGTCCAGCTCGCGGGGGCGGGCGAACTGCAGGAAGTCCTCGAGCAGGTGCTCGAGCCTGCGGATCTCGTCGCGCACGAGGCCGAGCGGCTCCATCACCGGCTTCTGCAGCTCCTCCGGCAGCTTGCGCAGCCGCCGCTCCAGCACCGCGAGCTGCAGCCCGGCCGCGTTGAGCGGATTGCGGATCTCGTGGGAGATGCCGGCGGTCAGGGTGCCCACCGCGGCGAGCTTCTCCGCCACCTGCGCTCGCCGCGCCAGCTCGCGCTTCTCCGCGTGCAGGCGCACCTGCCGCAGCGCCTGCTCGATGGTGAGGAGCAGGTCGGCGGTGCTGCAGGGCTTGACCAGGTAGGCGAAGGCGCCGGCGCGCACCGCGCCGATGGCGGTCTCGAGAGTCGCGAAGCCTGTGAGCAGCACGATCTCGCCGCCGGGCGAGATCTCCTTGAGCTGCACCGCGAGCGCCGTGCCGGACGAGTCGGGCAGGCGCAGATCGACCAGCGCCACGTCGAACGACGGCTTCGCCTTCTCGATGGCCATCGCCGCCGACGGCGCGGTGGCCACCTGGTAGCCCTCCTCCTGGAGGATCTGTTCCAGGTTCTCGAGCAGCGCGATGTTGTCGTCCACCACCAGGATGCGGGCGTCGCTGGTCACGGAGCGCCCCTGTCCTGGTAGAGGCGCTCCACGGTCTCGAGCAAGGCGGCGGTGTCGAACGGCTTGGTGAAGACGGTGGCCCCGCCCTCGTCCATGCCGTCGGCGAAGGCGGTGATGACGATCTGCGGCAACTCGGGGAAGCGACGGGCGAGCAGGTGCATCGCCTCGCCGTCGGGTCCGCCCGGGACGCGGCGATCGACCAGCGCCACGAAGGGCTTCACGTTGCCCAGCCGCTGCGCGTCGGCGATGGAGCGGGCCGCCACCGCGGAGAAGCCTCGGTCGCGCAGCGCCTCGCAGAGGTTGTCGGCGAGCGCGGCGTCGTCCTCGACCAGCGCCACCAGAGCGTCGCGGCGGGCCAGCTCGAGCAGCTCCAGCAGCCTGGCCACCGGCACCGGCTTGGGAAGCACCGCGAGCAGCCCTTCCTGGCGGGCGGCGGTGAGGTCGTCCTCGGCGGTATAGGCGGTGACCACGATGGCGGGCAGCTCCGCGTCGCCGCGGCGGATCTCGTGCACCACCCTGGCGCCGCTCATCACCGGCATGCGCATGTCGGTCACCAGCGCGTCGAAGCGCCTGTCCCGCGCCGCCTGCAAGGCGCCTTCGCCGCTGGTGGCGATCACCACCTCGTGGCCGGCGTCGCGCAGGATCTCCGCCACGTTCTCGGCGAAAGCGAGGTTGTCGTCCACGAGCAGGAAGGTCTTCATGCGGCCCTCGGCAGGCGGACCACGAAGCGCGCGCCCTTGTCCAGCGGGGCGTACTCGATGGTGCCGCCGTGTCGCTCGACGATGCGCTTCACCAGCGCGAGGCCGAGGCCGATGCCCTTGGCCTTGGTGGTGATCAGCGGCTCGAAGAGGCGGGCGCGGATGGCGGAGTCGATGCCCTTTCCGGTGTCCTCCACCGTCACCTCGACGTGGGCCTCGGTCGCGCTGGCGCGCACCCAGACCTGGCCCTCTGCGCCGGCGGCGTGCACCGCGTTGTCGATCAGGTTGACGAAGACCTGGCG
The DNA here is from genome assembly GCA_036518615.1 of Myxococcales bacterium. Classification (GTDB taxonomy): domain Bacteria; phylum Myxococcota; class Myxococcia; order Myxococcales; family 40CM-4-68-19; genus 40CM-4-68-19. The sequence goes on along the minus strand of DATDMU010000247.1, from coordinate 17,148 downwards.
AAGCTGGCTGGCGTCGCCGTCCACCTCGGGCACGTCGGAGAGGCCCTCGAGCTGCAGCCGCACCTGCTCGGGCCGCTTCACCGCCGCCGCCGCCGCCTCGACGATCTGGGCGAGCCCCAGCCGCTCGCGGGAGAGCGGCTTGTCGCGGATCATGTCGAGCAGGTCGGTGATGATGCTGTTGGCGATGCCCAGCTGCTCGGCGATGCGGCCCACGTGCTTGGCCGCCCGCTCGTCGTCCTTGAGCCGGCCCTTGAGGATGAAGAGGGAGGTCTCCATCACCCCCAGCGGATTGCGCAGCTCGTGTCCGATGGAACCCACGAGCTGCCCGAAGGTGGAGAGCCGCTCCACCCGCGACTGCTGGGCGAGCAGGTCCTCGCGATAGGTGTGCAGCATGATGGCCAGCTCGATGTCCAGGCCCTTGGCGAGCGCGGCCCGCGCGGCCGCCAGCTCGCGAGGGTGGGCGGCGTAGTGGGAATCGATCACCGCGTTGAGCTCGCGCCGGAGCACGTTCATGGCGGCGAACATGTAATGCTGCGGCAGCGCGATGCGGACGTGCACCCGGCCGATGCGGCAGCGCAGCTCGAAGTAGTCGTTGTCCCACGGCCCTGCGAGGAGCCGGTCCATCCAGGCCACCAGCGTGACCTTGAGGCGCCCGACCGAGCTCTCCCCTCCGACCAGGGCCTTGCGCGCCTCCTCGTGGTCGAGGATCCGGTCGTAGAAGATGGTGGCGATCCTCTCGAAGTGCGGCCGCGCCACCGGCAACAGCGCGTGCAGCGCCACCTCGTCCTCGTCGTTCCAGTTGACGTAGCGCTGCAGCTCTTCGAGCACCGTCTCCGCCATATGGGCGCGAGTGTCAGGCACCCGGCGGGTTTCCGCAACGGTCGTGGCGGGAAGGAAGGCGCGCGCCTGCTCCCGGGCGGCTCTCGCGCCGCAGGGGCGCCGGGTTGCGCCATTGTGCCCGAGGCGGGGAAGACTTCACCTCCGCGGCCCGACCTCGGGCAATCCCGCAGCTTCCGATCCTGGGCGAGGCGGTCGCCCGGATCGGCAGCGCGCAGTCCCGCTTGTGGCGGCACGCTCCCGTCCCCCGGAAGGTGGCGGGAAACCGACGCCCTGCGTCTTCGGAACTTACGGTGCTCACTCAAGAAAACCGGTGCGTCGGCTGGGAAGACATCTTCCGCGCGCGTGTGTTTTTACACGGGAGAACGTTCCAGACGCATGCTCTTTCGGACAGTTGCGGCTGGCGGGCGGATTGCTCTTCGCGTCCGCCGGAGGTGGGGGATGGCGTTGCGGTTGCGATATCGGATCGAGAGCCCGCGTGCGATGCGCGAGCACCTGCACTTCGTCGACGGCACGGGTTACTTCTTCTTCCCTTCGGCGCTGGCGCCGAAGGGCACGCTGGCGTCGCTGCAGGTCGACTTCTGGCTCACCGAGCAGGTGATGACGCTGCGCGGATGGGTGTGGGCCCGCTCCACCGGCGCCGGCATCTGGCTGGAGCTGGCGGGGGCGGAGCGCGCGCTCCGGCGCATCGAAAACGCGCCGAAGCGGTCGGAGCTCAGGGTCGCGAGCGAGCAGCTCGTGCTGGTGGAGGCGGACGGACTCGCGGCGTTGTTGTGCCGGCTGCGCGACGTGAGCGAGGGCGGAGCGCGCCTCGCGGCACTCCCCGCCGACGCGGGAGAGCCCGGCCAGCGCGTGCGCGTGGCGCTGCCCGAGGCGGGCGCGTCCGGAGCGCAACTGGAGGCATACGGGCGCGTGGCCTGGGCGGACGAAGGCGAGGTCGGGCTCGCGTGGGAGCGGGATGACCCGCTCTCGCGAGCGGCGGTGCGCAGGCTCCTTCAGCACGCGAAGGAGGAGTGGGAGCAGGCGAGCACTTCGGAGCACCCGCGCCGATGCCGTTGCGCTTCGGCAAGAGTCGAGCCGCGACTCGTTCTGTTGGGATAGTCCCTCGCCAGCGCCAGTGGCTGTCAGTCAGTTTCCAGCTGGCTGCCGATAAGGGGCGCGGCGGCGGGTGTCAGGTCCGTCTGGCTGGCATTGGCGCGCGACCCGGCGGGACCGCCTGCGTGCGCTAGCTGAACCGCGGGGCGCGGGCATTACGAGCCGGGCGGTCGCCGTCGGCCGCCCGGACCGCGCGTGAACTGGTCCGTCCACTCCGCCCCGAAGGCGCGCCTTGCGGTCAGATCATTGTGGAAGCGGCAGAGGAGCCGGAGGTTTCCTGGCGCGGAGGAGCCGCCCATGGCGCGCGGGATGATGTGGTCGTACTCGACGCTTTCGGTGGACTGGCAAATGCCGCCGGAGTCGAGCGGCCATTGGCACCGGCCGCCATCGCGCATCCAGACCTGGCGCTTCACCGAGGCGGGAATCACTGCGGGCGATTTCGCGGCAACCCGTTCAGCCCGTGGCTTTTCCACCAGCCCCCTGCGGGTTGCGTGGCGCTTCAGGACGAGATCGAGTCCAGCTTCCAGAATGCTCTCGGCCGGCGCGCGGGGCTGCGCGTGGGACAGCGCCGCGCGCGCCGCCTCGAGCTTGTCGAGGAAACGCCTCGAAACCGTGATGTGAAGCCGCGACAGCTCCGCCGTGAGCGGCTCGGCGGAATCGCGCTGCCTCGCCTTGCGCTCCGCGGGCGCATCCATCCCCGGACCTGCGGCCGGCGCGTCCTGGCCGCCAGCCGGTTCAACCGGTTGAACTGCAGCGGTACCTGGTTCAACCGGCTGAACTGCACCTGGTTCAACCGGCTGAACTGCGGCGTCGGCCGCACCGCCGCAGCGCGACGAGGACCTGGTCAGCGCCGCCGGCGCGCGCCGCGCCGCTGTCACCACTTCGCGATGTGGCGCCGCCATCGGCTGAAGCGCCGCCGCGACCGCCCGCGCGTCCCGCCTCGACCGCTGGAAGAACCTCGGCAACACCTCGTGCCGGTTCTCCGCGGTGAGCACCTTCGCGACCTCCACCACGCTGGTGATGCACAGCCGCCCGTCGCGCAAAGGCTCGATCATCTCCGGGAACCGCCGCACCAGCCCCGCCGCGGTCTTCCGGTAATGCGCCGCTCCTTTCGAGAGCCCGAGCTCCCGGTGCAAGAAATAGAAGAGGCTCGAATACCCCAGCTCGAGCCACCCCCGCTGCTCGTCGAACTCCGCGAGCGCGAGAAGGAATTCCGCCATCTCGGCTCGCTCGCGGCGAAGAAGATCCGCGAGCCGGCCGGCCTGAATCCGCGCAGTCGTCGTCATGCCGCGCAGTATCCCGCCCGCCTCTGACATCCCGGGCCGGCGCGAGCCAACGGCGACCCGTCGCCTTCGCTACCCCGACCGGCGAAGGACGAGGATGGTGCGCGGCTTCGCCTCGATGCTCGCGGCAGCGCCCAGCGTCCGCGCCCGGCGGCCCCGGCGCAGCTCGGGGGGGTCGTCGCTGGAGGTGTCGAGCACGCGGATCCAGGTGGTGCCGAAGGATTCCGCGGGCAGCGTGAACTGCAAGGGCTCGTGGTGCGCGTTGAAGATGACGTAGAAGCTGTCGTCCTTCACCCGCTCGCCGTGCTCGCCGGGGCGCTGGATGGAGGCGCCGTGGAGGAACACGCCCAGCGACTTGGCGTACCCCACCTGCCAGTCCTCCTCCGACATCTCGCGCCCGTCGGGAGTGAACCAGGCCAGGTCCTTCACCTCGTGCCCGTGCAGCTCCCGTCCGATGAACCAGCCGCGGCGCCGGAAGATGGGGTGGTCGAGCCGCAGCTTGAGCAGCCCGCGGGTGAAGTCGAGCAGATCCTCGTCGAGGTGCTCCCAGTCCAGCCAGGACAGCTCGTTGTCCTGGCAGTACGCGTTGTTGTTGCCGCGCTGGGTGCGCCCCATCTCGTCGCCGGCCACCAGCATGGGCACGCCCTGCGAGAGAAGGAGCGTGGTGAGGAAGTTGCGCTGCTGCTGGGCGCGCAGCTGGAGCACGCCCTGGTCCTGCGTGTCGCCCTCCGCCCCGCAGTTCCAGGAGCGGTTGTGCCCCTCGCCGTCCTTGTTGTCCTCCTTGTTCGCCTCGTTGTGCTTCTCGTTGTAGGAGACCAGATCGCGCAGGGTGAAGCCGTCGTGCGCGGTGATGAAGTTGATCGAGGCGTGCGGCCGCCGTCCGGTCCAGGCGTACAGGTCGGAGGAGCCGGTGAAGCGATAGGCGAACTCGCCGAGCAGCGCGTCCTGCCCGCGCCAGTAGTCGCGCACGGTGTCGCGGTACTTGCCGTTCCACTCCGACCATTGCGGCGGGAAGTTCCCCACCTGGTAGCCGCCCTCGCCCACGTCCCAGGGCTCGGCGATGAGCTTCACCCGCGAGACCACCGGGTCCTGCTGGATGAGGTCGAAGAACGCGCTCAGGCGGTCCACCTCGTGCAGGCCGCGCGCGAGCGCGGAGGCGAGGTCGAAGCGGAACCCGTCCACGTGCATGTCCTGCACCCAGTAGCGCAGCGAGTCCATCAACAGCTGCAGCACGTAGGGATCGCGCATGTTCAGCGAGTTCCCGGTGCCGGTGTAGTCCATGTAGTAGCGCGGCTGGTCGGGCACCGTGCGGTAGTAGGCGGAATTGTCGATGCCCTTGAACGAGAGCATGGGCCCGAGGTGGTTGCCCTCGCAGGTGTGGTTGTAGACCACGTCGAGGAACACCTCGATGCCGGCCCGGTGCAGCGACCGGACCATCGACTTGAACTCCTGCACCTGTCCGCCGCCCTGGCCGCGGCTCGAGTATTCGTTGTGCGGCGCGAAGTAGCCGATGGAGTCGTAGCCCCAGTAGTTGCGCAGCCCCGCGTCGAGCAGCCGCTGCGAATGCACGAACTGGTGCACGGGCAACAGCTCCACCGCGGTGACGCCCAGGGCGTGCAGGTGCTCGATCGCGGCCGGCGACGCGAGCCCCGCGTACTTGCCGCGCAGCTCCTCGGGCACGTCGGGATGCCGCTGGGTGAATCCCTTGACGTGCACCTCGTAGACCACCGTCTCGTGCCAGGGGTGCCGCGGCGGCCGGTCCTCGTTCCAGTCGAAGAAGGGATTGGTGACCACGCACCTTGGCATGAAGGGGGCGCTGTCCGATCCGCTCGCCGCCAGGTCGCCCTCGGCGAACTTGTACGGGTACACCGCCTCGTCCCACTTCGGGTGCCCCTCGATGGCGCGGGCGTACGGGTCGAGCAGCAGCTTGGCCGGATTGCAGCGGTGGCCCTTCTCCGGCTCCCAGGGGCCGTGGACGCGGTAGCCGTAGCGCTGTCCAGGCTCGGCTCCGGGCACGTAACCGTGGAAGACGAAACCGGTGCGCTCGGGAAGGGCGAGGCGCTGCTCGTTCCCGTTCGCGTCGAACAGGCACAGCTCCACCTTCGACGCCGCCTCGGAGAAGAGCGCGAAGTTGGTGCCGGCGCCGTCGAACGACGCGCCGAGCGGATAGGACCGGCCGGGCCAGATCTGCATCGTGCAAGAGTCGAGATTGCGCGGCGGCTGCGCAAGCCGGAATCCGCCTCAAGCGTTGGCTGGGCGGCGATGCTTGCGGGAGAGGCGCGCTTTCAGCACGGCGGGAATGATGAAGAGCAGGAGCCCCGCCCCGACGGAGATCTCCACCAGCCGCGCCTGGTGCGAGACCTTGATCGACTCGCCGAAGACGTACCCCAGCCACACCAGCGCCGCGCCTTCGATCAGCGCGACGATGCTGTTGATCAGCTCGAATCGGCCGAGCGGATACTTCGATGCGCCGATGGCGAAGTAGACCGGGCCGCGCACCGCGACGAGGAAGCGCCCGAGCACGATGGCCCAGAACCCGTGCCGGTGGACGAAATCCTCGCCCCAGTCGCGCAGCTCCGGCGAGACCAGGCGCTTGCCGAAGCGCGTGTGCAGGAGCCGTTCGAGGAAGTAGCGGCCGATCAGGTACGAGATGGTGTCGCCGGCGACGTTCGCGGCGGTGGCGGCCACCCAGGCTGCCCAGAGAGGGAGCGCTCCCTCGTGCGCCCACCAGCCCGCGCCCATGAGCGCAAGCTCTTCGGGCAAGGGAAGGACGAGCGTGGAGAGAACCGCTCCGAAGATCGCCAGGGCAGCGTACACGCGTCTGGAAAAACTAGGTCGCGGGCGGCCCCCCTGCACGCTTGCGGCGGATGTAGGCCGCCTTGTTGCGCGCGCCGCGGCGTTCCAGGCCGGGGCGCAGCAGCCGGGCAAGCCCGGGCGATAGGTACCCGAGGGTGCAGAGCTTGCCCGAAAGCCAGGGCAGGGCGATCTCCGGCGTGCCCTCGCGGATGCAGGCGAGCACGGCCTCGGCCACCTCGTCGGCGCTGCTCATCGGCTGGGAAAAGGCGATGTCGGCGACCCGCTCCAGCTCCTCGCCGAAGAAGCCGGTATCCACCGGCCCGGGCGAGACGACGGAGACGGTGATGCCGCGCGGGAGCAGCTCGTCGCGCGCAGCGCGGGAGAAGGCGCGCAGGCCCATCTTGGTGGCGCCGTACGTCGCCTGAAGGCGCATCGGCACCATGCCGGCGAGCGAGGCCACGTTGACGATGTGGCCTCCCCCGCGCATCAGCTCCGCCGCGGCGCGGGTCAGGACCACCGGGGCGGTCAGGTTCACCGCCACCATGGCCGCGAGGTCGCGCGGGTCCACCTCGAGGAGCGGCCCGCGGCGATGGAAGCCCGCGTTGTTGACCAGCGCGTCGAGGCCGCCCATCTTCGCCGCCACCCTGCCCGGCAGCGCCGCGCAGGCGGCGGGATCGCCCACGTCGCAGACGAAGATCTCCGCCGCGCCCGCAGGAAGCAGCGCTGCCGCCTCCCGCAACGTCCGCTCCGTACGCGCGACCAGCGCCACCCGCCATCCCTGCGCCCCCAGCTTGCGCGCGACCGACAGTCCGATTCCCGAGGACGCCCCGGTGACCAGCGCGATGCTCATGCGCGCACGGATATCACGGCGCGGCGCGGGGCCAGCGCACGGTGAAGGTGGTGCCGTCGCCCTCCACCGATCGCACCGAGACGCTCCCGCCGTGCGCGTCGACGATCTGCTGCACGATGTAGAGGCCCAGGCCCAGTCCTGCATGGCTGCCCGGCTCTTCGGACACCCCGCGCTGGAAGGGGTGGAACAGGCGCGGCAGCAGGTCGGACGCGATCGCCGGCCCGTCGTTGTGGACCTGCAGGACCACCTCGGCGTCCGCGCCGGTGAGCGTCAGCTCCACCGCCGAGTTCGGCGGGCTGTAGCGGAGCGCGTTGGAGACCAGGTTGGCGATGGCCTGCGCGGCGCGGTCCGGATCGAACGCCCCGCGCGTCTCGCCGGTGGCGGCGAGGCGGACCGTCCGCTCCGGGTGGAGCACCTGCATGCTGTCGATCACCTGGTTGCAGAGCGCCAGCAGGTCCGTCTCGCGCCGGGCCAGGGGAAGGCGCGTGCCCCTGCGCGTGCGCGTGTAGTCGAGCAGGTCGTGCACCATCCGCTCGATGCGATGCGCGTTGTCGGTGATCCGCCGCAGCGTGTCGCCCTGCTTGCCTTCCAGCCTGAGCTGGCGCTGGAGCAGCTCGGCGGAGGTGAGGATCACCCCGAGCGGATTGCGCAGGTCGTGGCTGAGCACGCCGAGCATGCGGTCGCGGAACTCCAGGGCGGCGCGCAGCTCCGCCTCCTCGCGCATGCGGACGGTGATGTCGCTGTTCACCGCCACCGCCCCGGCGATGCGCCCGCGCAGGCGGATGGGCGCGGCGCTGGAGCGCAGGACGATGTCCTCGCCGCTGCCGAGGTGCTTGACGACCACCTCCTGCACCGCGTGCTCGCCCTGCAGGGCCTTGTTGAAGGCCAGCTCCTCGGGCGGCAGCGTTTTTCCCTCGAGGTCGCGGACCTGGAGCTCCGCAGCCAGGCCGGCGATGCCGCGGTCGAGCTGTCCTTCGCTGCGGTAGCCCAGCATCTCCAGCGCGGCCCGGTTGGCCCGCTTCACGCCGCTGGCGTCGCCGACGTACACGGCGTCGGGGATGCTCTCGATGACCGCCTCCATCTCCGCCGCGCGCTGCGCCACCTCCGCATCCAGCCTCGCCTGCGCGATCAGCGCGCCGAGGCGATTGACCATGGTGCGGAAGAGGAACTGGTCCTCCTGCGAGAATTCACGCGAGGAGCGGGAGCCCATCACCGCCACGCCGAGGGAGTCCCTGCCCATGGTGAGCGGCACGCCGTAGAGCGCGTGCGTGCCGGGCGCGCACTCGGGCGCGCCCTGCAGCGTCGGGTCGAGGTCGGCATCGCGCACGAACACCGGCGCCCGCTGCCGCTCGACCCGCGCCACGAACCCGTCGGCCCGCAGTTGCGCGTCCGCGGGGTTGCCGTCCGGATATCCCACCGCCGCGCTGACGCGCATCGCGCCGCCCTCGGCCAGCGCCAGGAGGACGGTGTCCACCGAGGCCGTGGTTTCGAGGAAGGCGTCGAGCGTGCGCGGCAGGAGCGACTGCACGTCGTGGTGGACCAGCGCCGCGCTGGAGATGCGGTCCAGCGCGCGCAGCGTGCGCTCCCGCGCTGCGGTGTAGCGGACGACGGAGATTCCGATGGCCTGGTCGATGGCGTCGTGCAGGCGCGGCAGTTCGGCGGAGCGCAGCGCCGGCGTATGCGTGCTCGAGGCGAGCTCGGTGATGCAGCGCCGCAGCACGCCGTACTCGGCCACCACCTCGGCGAGGTCGTAGCCCACCTCCAGCCGCTCCAGCGCGTGGATGCGCGAGTTCTCCTCGGGCGCCTGCACCTCCGCGCCGTTGCGGAGCTCGCCCACGTATTCCGCGAGCTCCTCGAGGAACTGCGGGAGGTGGTCGAGCAGGACCGGCCGCTCGAGGTTGCGCGCGGCGCCCACCTTGCGCACCTCGCACTCCCAGTGTGCGAGGATCTCGTCCCGCCGCTCGCGGAGGAAATCCGCCAGGCGCCGGGGCTCCGCGGTCGTGCCGAGTTCGCCCATCCCCCGCCAATGTATGGACGCCTCGCGGCCCGCGCCTCCAGTGGACGGACATCCTGCCGCTCGCCCGCTCCGTACAGTGTGAAAGGTATCGCGCAGGCCGCGGGGAAGGGGACGCGCCGCGCCGGCGCCGCTAGCATCCACGCCGTGCCCGCGGCCGGAGATCGCCTGACCCCGTATCGGCCCGCCCGCTGGCTCTTCGGCCCGAACCTCATGACCATCTTCGGGCCGCTCTTCCGGCCTGGCCCAAGGGTGCCGCTGCGGCGCGAGCGCTGGGAGCTTCCCGACGGCGACTTCGTGGACGTCGACCGGATGGAGGGCCCCGCCGGCGCGCCGCTGCTGGTGGCGCTGCACGGCCTCGAAGGAAGCAGCTCGGCGCACTACATCCGCGGCCTGCTGTGGCAGGCGCGGGCGCGCGGCTGGGGCGGCGTGGCGCTCAACTTCCGCGGCTGCTCGGGGGACATGAACCGCCTCGTGCGCTCGTACCACTCCGGCGAGACCGGCGACCTGGACGAGCTGGTGCGGCGCGTCCGCGGCGAGTCGGACCGCATCGTCCTCGCGGGCTGCTCCCTGGGCGGCAACGTGCTGGTGAAGTGGCTGGGCGAGCAGGCGGAGCGCACGCCGCGCGAGATCCGCGCGGCGGCCGCGGTGAGCGTGCCCTTCGATCTCGCCCTCTGCGCGCAGACGCTGGACTCGAAGGGCTTCTGGCGCCGCGTCTACCGGACGCGCTTCCTGCGGACGCTCAAGCGCAAGTCGCTGGAGAAGCTGGCCCGCTTCCCCGGCGCCGCCGACGAGGAGCGGGTGCGCGATGCGCGCACGCTGGTGGCGTTCGACGATGCGCTGACCGCGCGCGTGCACGGCTTCGCCGGCGCGGAGGACTACTACGGGCAGAGCTCCAGCGCCGCCTTCGTCCCGAAGGTGCGCGTGCCGCTGTTGCTTCTCTCCGCGGAGGACGACCCGTTCATCCCCGGCCGGTGCATTCCGCGGGTGGACAATCCCTGCGTCACGCTCGAGGTCTGGCCGAAGGGAGGACACCTCGGCTTCGTGGAAGGGCCTTTCTGGCGCCCGCGCTTCTACGCGGAGCGGCGGGCGGTGGAGTTCCTGGCCCGGCACGTCGGCTAGATCCGGGAGAGCTTCGGGCGGCAGCGGTGCGAGAAGCTCGCCGACGGGATACAAGGCGCGCATGGCGGACGCCTGGGATCCCGGGCAGTACGAGCGCTTTCGCGCGGAGCGGGAGCAGCCCTTCCGCGACCTGCTCGCGCTGGTGGAGCGCCGCCCCGGGATGCGCGTGGCCGACCTCGGCTGCGGAACCGGGGCCAACACGCTTTCGCTGCACCGCGAGCTCCAGGCCGTCGAGACGGTGGGCCTCGACGACTCGCCGGCGATGCTGGCCAGGGTTCCCCGGGCTCCGGGGCTGCGCTTCGAGCGCGGCGACATCGCGAAGTTCTCGCCGGCGGCGCCCTTCGATCTCGTCTTCAGCAACGCGGCGCTGCACTGGGTTCCCGACCACGCGACGTTGCTCGAGACCCTCTCGGCGGCGCTGGCGCGGGGCGGGCAGCTCGCGGTGCAGATGCCCATGAACGACGCACACCCGTCGCACCAGACGGCCTTCGAGCTGGCGCGATCGCCCCCGTTCCGTGCCGAGCTGGGCGGGTTCGAGCGGCGCGCGCCGCTCTTCGAGCCGGAGCGCTACGCGGCCTGGCTGCACAAGCTCGGCTTCGAGCGCCAGCACGTGCGCGTGCAGGTGTACGGACACCTGTTGCCGGACCGCGAGCAGGTGGTGGAGTGGGTGCGCGGCGCGCTGCTCACCGAGTATCAGAAGCGGCTTGCGCCGCGGCGCTGGGAGCAGTTCCTCCAGAGGTACCGCGAGCTCCTCCTCCCGCAGCTCGAGGACGAGCGCCCGTACTTCTACACGTACCCGCGGATCCTGATCTGGGGAGCGATGCCGGAAAAAGCAGCGGGCGCCTCCTGAGGGGCGCCCGCCCGTGTTCCCGTCGTCTGGTGTGAGTCTGGATGCCGGACCGTTGTGCGAGCGAGGTGCCGGGAACCGTAAAAAGCGTGCACCATCTAACATGTGGACCAGAGTCCCACAAGGCGGCAACTTGCCGCGGGGTCCCGGGACGGACGGCGCGCCGGCCGCGTCCTCGGACTGCCGGTCTTCTCAGCGGATTCCGGACATGCGCGCGCGCGCCGCCGCCAGCGCCTCGTGGATCTCCTCCAGCGCGGTGCGGCTGCGCGCCGCATCGTCGGCCTGCGCGGCCGCCGCGAGCAGCTCCTCCGCGAGGCGGTCGCGCTCGCCTCGCGCGGCGAGCAGCTCGGCGCGGGTCTCGTCGCGCTCGGCGGTGCGGCGCTGCAGCTCGGCGGTGAGGCGCTGGGCGGCCTCCTGCGCCTGCAGCGCCTCGGCGCGGGCGGCGGCGACCTCCTCGGCGGAGGCGGCGGACCGGGCCTTCTCTTCGCGCAGCTCGCGGGTCAGCCGCGAAACCTGCGCGAGCGCGCCGTCGCGCTCGGCTTCCAGGAGCTCTACGTCGGCGCGGAGATCGCGCAGCTCGGCGAGCCGCGCGTGGAGGTCTCCGGTGAGGCGGGCCGCGTCGGCGCGCTGCTCGCGCGACTCCTCCGCGGCGGCGCGCAGGGCCGCGAGGGCGGCGTCGAGGTCCGCCTTCAGCCGCGCGTTCGCGTCGGCGGCGCGGGAGAGATCGGCGGTCAGCTCGTGGGCGAGGGCGGTGACTTCGGAGGCGGCCGACGTAGAGGAGCGCCGCGCGCCCCGGGGTGACGGGGGCGCGCGATCGGGGGCGGGGGCGGGATTCGGTGCGGGCGCGGGTGCGCGTGCGGGTCGGGGTGCGGGATTGGGTGCGGGTGCGGGATTCGCTTCCGGGGTCGGCGGCGCGGTGCGCGCGGCGGGGGGCGCTGTTTGGGTTTTCGTTTGGGTTTGCGGTTCGGACGGCGCGAGATCGACCACCGGGGCCGGCGGGGCGGACCGGGGTTCGACTTCCGGAGCGGGGGGTTCCGGCGCCGGGACTTCCGCAGCGCCCGTTTCCGCGGGCGCGGGCGGAGCGGACTGGGCCAGCGCTTCGGCCTGGGCGACCTCCTCCGCCTGCGCCAGTTGCTCGTCGAGGGCGCGGCCGAGACGGACGCGGGGGCGGAACCTGGGGACGTTTTCCTCGAAGCCGCGCGTCATGCGCTCTCCACCGCCTTGAGCCGCACCGGGGCGCCGATGCGCTTCTGCACTTCGTCGAGCACCGCCTGGATGTCCTGCGCGCCCTTGCTCTCCGGATCATAGGCGAAGATGGGAATGCCTTCGCTGCTGGCCTGCGCGAACTTGGTGCACTGGCGGATCACCTGCTTGAGCAGGAAGTCCGGGTAGTGCTTCTCCAGCGCCTCCTTGGCCTCCTTGGCGATCTTGTAGGTGGCGTTGTAGGCGTTGATGACGATGAAGATGTGATCGAGCACGTGCTCCAGGTCCTCCTCCAGCCCCTGCACGGTCTCGAAGAGCAGCTTGAGCCCGTGAAAGGAGAGGAAGTCCGCCAGCACCGGCACGAAGAGGTCGTGCGCCGCCATCAGGGCGTTGAGGTTGAGCAGCCCGAACGAGGGCGGCGCGTCGAGCACCGCGAAGTCGTAGGCCCCCTCCGCCTCCTTGAGCACGTTGCGCAGGCGGAACTCCCGCGCCGCCAGCGGCATGAGCGAGAGATCGATGGTGCTCATGGTCAGGTTGGAGGGCACGAGGTCGAGCCCGGGCATGCCGGTGTGCACGATCACCTGCTCGAGCGGCGTCTTCTTGATGATCGCGTCGAAGAGCGTCTTCTCCGCCTCCTCGCCAGAGACGCCCAGGCACTTGGAGGCGTGGCCCTGCGAGTCGAGATCGATGACCAGGACGCGGTGGCCCATCTCCGCGAGCCGGAAGGCGTAGCTGCTGGAGACGCTGGTCTTGCCGGTGCCGCCCTTGAAGTTGAGGAAGAGCTGGCGGCGCATCGGCCGCCGCGGCGGCAGCCGCTTCAAGGAGGCGCGCGCAGCGGCCAGGTCCTCCATCGAGTAGACCGTCTTCTGCGCCGGTCCGCGCCCTTCGGGCGGCAGCGTCGAGTGCACGAGGCCGCGCTCCTCCGCGTCGGCGAGCTCGCGCGAGGAGAGGCCCAGGACGTCCGCGAAGCGGCGGGCGGAGTAGCGGATCTGGTCCATCAGCTCGCACCTCCTTTCAGCACCAGGCGATGCAGCGCGGCGCGCACGGGGTCGCGCGGGAGCGGTGGAATGGCGCCTGCCTCGTCCGGCGAAGCGCGGCGCGGCGGCTCGTTTCGCACCGGCGGCGCGGGCGTGGCCTGCGCAGGCTCGCGCTGCGCCGCCGCCGCAGCGCGCACCGACGCGTCGGAATCGAGCGCGAGGCGCGCGACCAGATCCGCGAGACCTTCGCTGGTCGCGAGCGCAGCGGCGCGCCGGCGCACCGCGGGGCTGGCGTCGAGCGCGGCGGCCTCCACCGCGGCCCGCGCACGCGCGGGGAGCGCGCAGAGCGCATCCAGCGCCGCCATCCGCACCAGCGGCGGCTCCTGCGCGGACTGCAGGGCGATGACGATGTCCGCGGCGCCCTCTCCTCCACAGGCCGCCAGCGCGCGGGCGAGCTGCGCGCGGACCCTCGGGTCGGTCTCGGTGCCCAGCGCGGTGGCGAGCGCGGGCGCCGCCGCGGCGAGAGGGGAGGCGGCAAGATGGCGCGCGGCCTGCTCGCGCCGCTGCGGATCGGTCGAGGCGAGCGTGCGCAGGCACTGATCGGCGAGCGCGTGCGCCGCGGCGCCCAGCCTCGAGGCGCCCGGCAAGGTGGATTGCGGCGCCGGCTCCGTGGAGAGCCGCCCCTCGGCCAACATCCTGCGCGCCTCCTCCACCGCCTCGGGCTCGCGGCGCGGGAGCGCAGGCGCCGGCAGCATCTCCAGCGTGGGCACCGCGATTCCGGCGCCGAGCAGCAGCGCCTCGCAGCGCTTCTGGTGGTCGCGCAGCGCGATGATCTCCGCGCGCAGCTCGCTGATGAACTGCGCCAGCGCCGCCGGCCCTTCCTCGCCGGTCCGCGCCTGCGCCATCATCTCGTCGAGCATCCGCTCGCGCTCGGCGCGGGCGCGGGAAAGCTCGGCGCGCGCCGCATCGAGCTGATGCTCCAGCGCCGCCGCCCGCTTCCGCTCGGCCTCCAGCGCCGCCGCGTCCTGCGCGGCGCGCCCGCGGGCGGGGTTGGCGAGCAGCGCGGCCAGCCGCGATCGGTCCGCCTCCAGCTCCGCGCACTGCATCCGCGCCGCCCGCGCGCGCTCTGCCGCGGCGCGCGCCTCCTCCTCGGCGCCTGCCCGCGCGCTCTCCGCGCTGGCGCAGCGGGTCTGCGTCGCCGACAGCTCGGCCGCCAGCTCGGAGAGGCGCCACTCGAAGAAGACGATCTTCTCCAGCGCCGCCCGCAACAGCTCGGCAGCTTCCCGCTTCTCTCCTGTCGCGTCGCGTGCGGCGTCGGCCAAGCGCCCCTCCAGGATGGAGCGCGAATACCGTATCTTGAGTGGATCGGCGAGTCAAGGCCGCAAGGCACAAAAGGAAAAAGTGGGGGCGGGCTGCCCCCCGGCCGCCCGCACCCCACAAGTCAGCGCCACGCCCCCGCGACGCCGACCCCCCAGTTCCCGCCCCCCGTTACGATCTGCGAGAAATCCCCTTGCCGCCGACGCCCGGACGTAAGAGCAAGCGGCATGCCCACGCGCTCCGGGCCTGCAGGCGTGCGGTATCCGACGGCTGAGGGTAAGCGAAAGGCAGCGCTGGGTACCTGCGTTCCGCGGCGGGCAAAACGGACCGCACGCGAATGCGGAGTGGCCGGGCAGCAGGCATCAGGCAGCCTCGCGGGCCGCGCTTCGGGCAAGCGCCGGCAGCTCGGAGAGCAGCCGGGCCCTTCGCTCGGCGAGGGTGAGCGGAGCCGCGGCTTCCCGCGGAGTCCTGTTCGAGAGCGAGGCGGCGAAGAGCGCTCCCATCCATTCCTGCGCGCCGGCGCGACCGGCCCGTGCGGCGAGATCGACGAGGAGGGACGCATCCACCGCGCGCGCGGCGAGATACAGCGCCACCTGGCCGCGCAGCTCCAGGGAGACCTCGAAGGGCGCTCCGGCCCAGCCGCAGCCCAGCGCCATTTCCGAGGTGCGATCCGGCCCGCCCCAGAGCCGCGCGCCGTGCTCCTCCGCGCGGGTGGAGAGCGAGGCGGTGCCGGTGAGCTGCAGGCCTTCCGCCGCGATCAGGTTGGCGAGCGCCTCGCGCAAGAATGCGTCGGGGCCGAGGAGGCCGGCGCCGGCGATGGGCAGGCCGCGCTCCGCGAAGAGGTCCGCGATTCCCGGCGCGGAGAGCGAGTGGTCGCGCCCTGCCGCCACGAAGGAAAAGCCCGCCTGCGCCGCCGCGGCGGCATAGACCACCCCCGGGGTGATCCAGTCGGCGCCCTCGTCGAGCGCGGCAAGGACGTCGCCGCCGCTGAAGCCGGTCCTGGGCGACGCCGCGGCTGGCCCCGGCAGCGTGCAGACGAGGACGCCGCGCGCGCAATGGTGATGGGCGAGAAAGCCGCGCAGGTCTTCCGCCAAAGCATCGGCGAGGTGGCGGCGCGTGGGCGCCTGTCGCGCTCCCGACATGGCGCGCACCTTGCGCAGCTCCGGCCGCAGCTCGTCCAGCAGCGACCGGCTGACGAGATTGGCGCGCAGCGCGGCCCGGTAGGCGTCGTCGTCGCGGATCTCGAACGCGCCGAGTGCGAAATCGCCCAGCTCCGCCAACGGAGCCTGGCCGCGCAGCGGCAAGAACGTCCCCGTGGACGCGGCGCCGCCCCCCTCGGCGAGGCTGCCGAACGGGTGCACGAGATGGGCGCGCGCGGCGAGGATGCCGGCGATGACCGAGCTGCCCACGCCCCCCAGGCCCGCGATGACCAGCCCGATGCGACCGGTCCCGCTGTTGCCGCCCGCCACCAGACCGCTCCCCGCCATACCGCCCCCCACGACAACCAGGCAGGCGCACCCTGCCCAGGCCAGAGAGCGATTGCAGCCCACGTGCCATTGTCAAAGGCTGGCCGGATGCGTTAGAAACCCGCTCCCTTTCCGTTTGCCAGGAGCTTCACAGACATGGCCGAGAACACCGCCGAGCAGCGCCGCAAGACCCGCGCCCCGAAGCCCAAGGGCAAGGAAGGGCAGAAGTGCAGCATCGAAGGCTGCAAGCGCGCGTACCAGGCAAAGGGCTACTGCTTCTTCCACTACGACAAGTGGAAGCGCGGCGAGCTCCCCAAGGGCCGCTACAAGACGTGCAGCAAGGAAGGGTGCCTGAAGAAGGTGGTGGCTCACGGGCTGTGCGCCGAGCACCAGCCGAAGAAGGCCGGCGAGGCCGCCGCTCCCGCCGCCGCCGCTCCGGCCGCGCCCGCGACGTAGCCGTCGATCAGCGCATCCGCGTCCGCTCCAGTTGCGCCACCGCCGCGAGCAGGAGCTCGATCTCGCGGCGGGTGGGGCGGGAACGGCGCAGGACCGAGAGCAGCTCGTCGAGGACGAGGTCGGGTTGCTGCGGGTTGAGGAACCCCGCCGCGAGGAGAAGCGCGCGCGACCGATCGCGCAGCAGCTGCACGATGGCGTCGTCGGCGAGCGGTTCGGCGGGAGGTTGCGGCGGCCGCGCCGCGCCGCGCGCCTTGAGGATCTCGTACCCGAACACGAGCACCGCCTGCGCGAGGTTGAGCGAGGACTTCTCCGCGGTGGGGATGGTCGCGACCGCACAGGCGCGGCGGAGATCGCGGTTGGTCAGGCCGCGCACTTCGTCGCCGAACACCAGCGCGCAGTCGCCGGCGCACGCGAGAAGCCTCGCGGCCGCCTGCTCCGGATCGAGGGCGCCCTCGATCTCGCGCCCGCTCGTCATCACCACGTCCACGCAGCCGCCCAGGGCCTCGTCGAGCGTCCGCACGACGCGCATCCGCTCCAGGACCGCGTCGGCGCCCGCGGCGAGCTTCGCCGCCTGGGCCCGATCGAATCCGAGCGGCTCGACCACCCAGAGCGACCCCGCCGAGGTGTTGGCGAGGGCGCGGGCGCACGCTCCGATGTTCTGTGAACTTCGCGGCCGATGGAGCACGAATCGGATCGCCACATGCGCTATCTTGCGCGGTTCCGGAGGACCCGCAAATGCAAGACGTGCTCAAGGCGCAACTCCCGTACACGCTCAAGGAAGCCGACTTTCCCCGCCTCGGCCAGCTCTACCGCGGCAAGGTGAGGGACAACTACTCGAAGGGCGATCGCATCGTGATGATCACCACCGACCGCCTGAGCGCCTTC
>DATDMU010000246.1:0-3598 GCA_036518615.1 Myxococcales bacterium | reverse complement strand
GCGCCCGCCCATGGCCATGGCGATGCGATCGAGGACCGCGTTCTTGTTCCAGTTCAGCCGGTCTTCCTTGGGCAGCATCTGGGTGAGACCCAGCGCCGGCCCGCGCGGGATGATGGTGACCTTGTGCACCGGGTCGCACTCCGGCACCAGCAGCGCGACCAGCGCGTGCCCCGCCTCGTGCCAGGCGGTGATCGCCTTGTCCTTCTCGCTGATGATCATGCTGCGCCGCTCGGCGCCCATCATCACCTTGTCCTTGGCGAACTCGAAGTCGCGGTTGTCGAGGCGCTCCTTGTTGTTGCGCGCCGCGATCAGCGCCGCCTCGTTGACCAGGTTTTCCAGGTCCGCGCCGGAAAACCCGGGCGTGCCGCGGGCGATGGAGTCGAGGTCCACCTCCGGCGAGAGCGGGGTCTTGCGCGTGTGCACCTTGAGGATGCCCTCGCGGCCCTTCACGTCCGGACGCGGCACCACGATGCGGCGGTCGAAGCGGCCGGGGCGGAGCAGCGCCGGGTCGAGCACGTCGGGCCGGTTGGTGGCGGCGATGAGGATGACGCCCTCGTTGGACTCGAAGCCGTCCATCTCCACGAGCAGCTGGTTGAGCGTCTGCTCGCGCTCGTCGTGTCCGCCGCCCAGGCCCGCGCCGCGGTGGCGGCCCACCGCGTCGATCTCGTCGATGAAGATGATGCAGGGGGCGTGCTTCTTGCCCTGCTCGAACAGGTCGCGCACGCGGCTCGCGCCCACGCCCACGAACATCTCCACGAAGTCGGAGCCGGAGATGGAGAAGAAGGGCACGCCCGCCTCGCCGGCGATGGCGCGGGCGAGCAGCGTCTTGCCCGTTCCCGGAGAGCCCATCAAGAGCACGCCCTTGGGGATGCGCCCGCCGAGCTTGGTGAACTTCTTCGGGTCCTTGAGGAACTGGATGATCTCTTCCAGCTCGTCCTTGGCCTCGTCGATGCCGGCGACGTCGGAGAAGGTGACCTTGTTGTGGTTCTCGGTGAGGAGCTTGGCCTTCGACTTGCCGAAGCTCATCGCCTTGCCGCCGCCCGCCTGGAGCTGGCGCATGAGGAAGACGAAGAGGATGCAGAGCACGGCCAGCGGCATCCAGGAGACGAGGAACTGCGCCCAGAGCGACTGGGAGTCCTCGTTCTCGAACTTCAGGGCGACGCCCTTGGCGCGCATCCGCTCGAGGAGCTGGCTGTCGAGGGGCGAGACGGTGCGGAACTCCTGCCGGTTCTTGAGCTGGCCCTGGAGCTTGTTGCCCTTCACGGTGGTGGTGGAGACGTCTCCCCGATCCACGGCCGCGTAGAACTCGCTCGCGTCGATCTCCTTCGGCTCGGGAGCCTTGCCGCGGGAGAAGATCGAGTAGAACGAGAAGAAGAGCAGGATCAGGACTGCCCAGAGAAAGAAGGTCTTGTACGACTGTCTCACCGTGGCTCCTCGTCAGGCCGCTGGACCATCGTAGCAGAATGGGATTCGGGCCGCCGCCTGCATGCTAACGGTCCGTCCGAAGGCTTCATTTCCGGGCCCATCGAAAAGCTGACGGCCCCGTTCGAGCGGCAGGCGGCACCGGGGCGCAGCCCCTCCACCCAGAAGAGCCGGCCGTGCGCGTCGGCGAGCACGGCGAGGCCGGTGCGATCCTCGCGGGGGATGTGCGCGTCGATCCAGAGGTCGGACACCTTCCTGGTCCTGCCGCCCGCGGGCCGGAACCGGTCGCCAGGCCGCTTGCCCCGCAGCGTCCAGGGAAAGGGCGCTTCTGTCAGATCCACGCCGGTCCCCTCCGCGCGACCTGCCGCGACGTGCAGCGCGCGGCGTCCCCAAGCGTAATCGCCCGGCCCGGGGACCGCCACCGCGGCGGCCGCCTCCTCGACCGGGCGCGCCCCACCCCGCTCGAACGTCACCCGGGCGCGGCCGCCCGGCAGGTCCACGCTCCCACCCTTCTCCAGCAGCCGGAGCAGCGCCTCGACGTGCTCTCGCTCAGGACGCAGGCCTGCCTCGGCGGCCTGGGCGACGAGCGCCCGCCGCTGCAGCGCGGGGTGCAGGTGCGCGCCCGACGCGGCGAGTCGCGCGAGCAGCGCGTCCTCGTCCGCGAACGTCGCGGCAGCGGCGCAGAGCGCCTCCTCGAGGCGCGGGTTGAGCGCGAGCAGCGCCGGCCAGAGCGAGCGAAGCCGCGTGCGCGCGCGCGCCGGGTCGAGGTTGTGCGGATCGTCCAGGTACTCGATGCCCTGCGCGGCACAGTACGCCTCGGTCGCGGCGCGCGGCACGTCGAGCAGCGGCCGCACGAGATCCACGCCCTGCCCGAGCGGGCGCGTGCGGCGGATGCCCGAGAGGGCGCCCGGGCCGGCGCCGCGGATCAGCCGCAGCAAGACCGTCTCGGCCTGGTCGCGCCGGGTATGGGCCGTCGCGACCACCGGCGCGCCGGCCTGCCGCGCCAGTTGCTCCAGCGCGGCGTACCGGGCCTCGCGGGCGGCGGCCTCCATTCCCAGCCGCTTGATGTTCAAGAATTGGATTCTGAAGGTCAGAAATGGAACTTCGAGCCGCCGCGCCAGTTCGCGCACGCGCTCCGCATCCGACGCCGACTCGGGCCGCAGGCCGTGGTCGACATGGCCGATGACGCAGCGCAGGCCCAC
Organism: Myxococcales bacterium; assembly: GCA_036518615.1. Taxonomy (GTDB): domain Bacteria; phylum Myxococcota; class Myxococcia; order Myxococcales; family 40CM-4-68-19; genus 40CM-4-68-19. Next base: position 974 of record DATDMU010000246.1, on the reverse strand, counting down.
GCGCACCGAAGCCGCCGCGAGCGCGGAGGAATCGGCCCCCCCGGAGCAGGCGACCAGCACCTTGTCGCCGGAGGGCAGCCCGCTGGCGACCGCTTGTTCGACGCTGTTCGCCAGATTTCCCACCGGCCCAGTCTATCTCCCATCCGCAGCTCGTTTCGTTGGGGCACTTGCGGACGGAATGTTGAGAACCCAATTTTACCCAGCCAAAGGGGGCATCGAATCGGCGGCAGGGAACATCCGGAACAGACACGAGATACGAGCGGTGACGCGGCCTCGGCCGCGACCATGATTTGAAGGTGAGCCTGGGGGTCCCCCCCTCCCCCTCCAGGCTCATGGGCTGGCCCGGCAAGCGCTGTGGCCAGCCTTTTTTTTGGCTGAGCCTGAGCCCTTGAAATCCGTCGCGATCCGACGAGGCCGCGCGATTACTCGGGGTCGATCTCGCAGACGCAGTTCAGGAAAGTGGTGCGCCTGCGCAGGAGGATGGCGACGCAGCAGCGGAGCCATGCGGCGGTGCCGAACTCGCGGACGATGATGCCCGGGTGTCGGAGTACGTCCCGGGTCGTGATCACGCCGCAGATCGACATCGCCTCTCCTCCGTGCGCCATCGCTGACCCTGCCTCCTGCGACATCCGTGCCACGAACTTGCCCCTCTTTGCGCCTGCGGCAGGGGGTTCAAAATGACGACACCGCAGCCTCACTCCTGGAGACACCGAAAGGTCGCCGCGGTTACAGCAACGCAGCGCGGCGTGCAAGTCCTGGCCTTCGCTGCGACAATTCGACGCAGCTCATGCGCCAGAAGCCTGAGGTGAGTGCGTTCGGTTACTTGACCCCGTTGTCAGGCACGTCTAGACACAGGGGACCGTTGTGGTAGCCCTTTCCCTGGGCTCGCTCGCCGGCGGAGGATTTGATGGCAGGTACGGACAAACGAAAGCAAAGCCTCTACTTCCCCGAGGACATGCTGCGCGAGATCCAGG
>DATDMU010000245.1:0-4754 GCA_036518615.1 Myxococcales bacterium | reverse complement strand
CGCCCCCGATGCGGGCGCGACCGCGCGGGATGCTGGCAGCGCCGGGCCCAGTCCCGCCCTCTCCACGCCGGCCGGGGGCGGGTGCGCCAGCTCGGGTCCTCAGACCTGGATGCCGGTGCTCGCCGCCCTGGGGCTCATCGCCTCTCGACGCCGCCGCCGCCGGGCATAGCCGCAGCGAGCGGCGCCTGCTGGATGTGGACGATGCGCGCCTCCGAGGGCGCGCCGTTCTTCCCCACCAGGAACAGCATGTAGTGCCCGGGCGGCGCCAGGTTGGCGTTGGCCGGCGCGGTCGCGGTGAGCTGCGTCGCGTCGGCGGTGAAGGACAGGCGCATGAACCGCTGGCTCTGGTTGAACGCGTGCGTCATCGAGCCGAGCTTGATGAAGGTGACCTGCGCCACGTCGGCGGGGCGCGGCGTCGAGATGGTGAATTGCGCGCCATAGGTGATCCCGGCCGGCGCGTCGGAGATCTGCGGCCGCGCCGCGTCGGTGCCGTCGTCGTTGAACAGGTACGGCGGTGAGAAGATCTGCGCGTTGAAGTTGTCCGGCTGTCCGTCCGCCGCCGGCTCGCCTCCGCCGCCGGTGAAGACGCGCCCGTCGGGCAGGAGCAGCGCGGTGGAGTGGTAGAGGCGGTTCACGTCCATCGGACTGAGCTCCGTCCAGGTCTCGGTGGCGGGATCCCAAAGCTCCGGATTCATCACCGCTCCGGTGCGGTCGTTCTTGCCCGGCGAGCTGGTGCCGCCGGTCACCAGGACGGTGCCGTCGGGGAGGATGGTCGAGACCGCGTGGTGGCGCGCGTGCTTCATCGGAGTGGAGAGGCGCCACTGGGGATTCTTCGCGTTCAGATCGATCAGCTCGACGGACGCGTCGGGCGGCGAGTCGCCTCCGCCCGCCACGAGGATCTTGCCCACGTCGTACATGACGGCGGTGCCGTAGACCCGCGTCAGCGGCACCTTGTGCACCGGACCGTCGGTCCATTGCCCGGTGCCCGCCGGGTCCAGCCACTTGGAGCCCTTCTGCCAGCCCGCGTAGAAGACGCGGCCGTCCGGCGCCACGAACATCCACGGGTAATAGTCGACCACCATCGACGCGGTGCTCAGCTCGCGCCAGGTGCCGTCGAGCTGCCACACCTCGGGAATCGGATTGATGGCGCCGGTCGCGTCCTCGCCGGAGGTGACCAGCATCTCGCCGGTGGGGAGCGCGGTGTTGGTCGGATACCAGCGCCCGCGCGCCATCTGCGGTCCCTGGGTCCACTGGCCGGTGCGGTAGTCGAAGAGGTTCGCGGTGGGGAGTCCCTGGTCGCTGGCGATGTTGCCGCCGGTGACCAGCAGCCTGCCGTCGGCGAGCAGCGAGTGGCCGCCGCAGAAGATGTCGATGATGTTCGGCGCCGGCGTGAAGGTTCCCGCGCGCGGATCCCACACGGTGGGGTCGCCGCTGTGGCCCCAGGTCAGCACGCGGCCGTCGGGGAGCACGTGCGAGTGGATCGCCACCACCGGCCAGTCCATCAGCTTGCCCCACGAGCCGAGGCGGGGCTTGGTCTTCGTCGGAGGAGGCGGCGGAGGAGGAGGTGGCGGCGGCGGCTGGATGGTTCCGCCGTCCGCGTCTCCGCCCGCGATCGGCCCTGCATCGGAACCGTCGTGGCCGCTGCCATCGTCATGCTGCGCTTGTGGCGCGGTGACGTTCCGGCGGCACCCGAACGTCAGCGCGAGGACACCCGACACCAACCCCACCCCCACCCATGTCCGCATGACCGTTCCCCCTGAAAAACGGCCCTAACGTTGGGACTGGAGTGCAGCTTGGGAAGCGTTCGAGCGGGCGCAAGCTTCATGAATCTCGTAAGTTACCGCCGTTACAGGTGTTTGTGGCATCGCCGCGGTGTCGGCTCGCGGACAAATCATTGCGGCGTTGGTCGCGAATTCATTTGCCCTTGAACTGCGGCGGCCGGCGCGCGTTGTAGGCCGAGATGCCTTCCCTGGCGTCGTCCGCCTCGAAGAGCCGCTGCTGCAGCTCGCGCTCGAGCGCGAGTCCCTGCTCGATGCCGACCTCGAGACCGGTGGTCACCGCCCGCTTGATGAGCCCCACCGCGCGCGAAGCTTTTCCCGGCGGCACGAACCTGCGCGCGTACTCCAGCGCGCGCGCACGGAACTCGCCCGCCGGCGCGTCGATGACGGCGTTCACCAGCCCCAGCGATTTCGCCTCCTCGATGGAGAAGGTGGCGCCTTCCGCCATCAGCTCGATGGCCTTCGATCGGCCGAGCGCCCGCGCCAGCCGCTGCGTGCCGCCGGTGCCGGGCAGCACTCCCAGCGACACCTCCGGGAGCCCCATCTTGCCGGCGCCGGCGCGCGCGATGCGCAGATCGCAGGCGAGCGCCACCTCGAGCCCGCCGCCCACGCAGTGCCCGTTGATCGCGGCGATGACCAGCTTGGGCGTCTGCTCCAGCCTGCAGAGAGTCTCGTTGGCGTGCAGGCAGAAGTTGTACTTGAAGTAGGGGTCGGCCTTTTCCAGCATCCCGATGTCGGCGCCGGCGCAGAAGAACTCGGCCTTTGGTGCTGCGCCCTTCGGGCTCCGCCCGTCGCCAGCGGAGCTGGCTCCTCCGGCCCCCGTGATCACGATCGCGTGCACGGCGGCATCGAACCGCGCCTCGAGAACGTGCGCATCGAGCTCGCGCATCATCTCGTAGGAGTACGTGTTGGCGGGCGGGTTCGACAGCTCCAGCACCATCACGCCGTCGTGCTTCGAGGCGTTTACCAAGGACGTCGTCATGCGGCGACCTTTATCATCAATGAAGAGCGGACTGCAGTTGTGCGAGGCGGAGCAGCCGTGTTGGGATCGATTGGATGCTGACAATCGAATTCGGAGAGCCCTCCACGTCCCGGTGCGACTGTTGCGGCGGCATGACGACGCGGCTGACGAGGTTCGTCCATAAAGACGGCAATGCGCATGCCGTGTACTACGCGATGTTCTCGGAGAACCATCCGAACGAGCCGGTCCCCATGCTCGTCAGTCTCGGCGAATGGGGCGAGCATGCTACGCCAGCCCAGCGCGTCGCCTTTGTCATGGACCTGCGCGAGGCCGGAAGCAATTGGGAGGTGAGCCTGACCGATGCAGCCGCCAGCCCGTGGCGCGAGGTCACGTTCGCGGGCCGTATCCTCGATCGTCAGGAGGCGCTGAGACATCCCCTCGTTCAAGAGGCCTTCCATGTCATCGACCACGCGGTCGTGGAGGACGGCCCGCTTCAGGCGCACTTCGCACGGTTGCCATCGTCGCGCCCCAACGATTCGTAGAACCATGGCACCGTACGCCTTGGGAACGAGTTCGCCGCGCGCGGGAGCCGGCGACGGAGCGGCCATGAACCTCGTGCAGCAGCTCCTCGCAACGCGAGGCAACTGCTCAGAGCGCTTCTACGATGACCGACAATCCCTGGCCGACGCCGACGCACAGCGTGGCGAGACCGTACTTCCCTCCGCGCGCCTTGAGCGAATGCACCAGGTGCCCGAGCAGGCGCGCGCCGCTCATGCCGAGCGGGTGGCCGATGGCGATGGCGCCGCCGTCCACGTTGACGCGCTCGGGATCGAGCTCCAGCTCCTGGATGACCGCCAGCGACTGGGCCGCGAACGCCTCGTTCAGCTCCACCAGGTCGAGCTTGCTGGCGGAGAGCCCCGCCTGCTTCAGCGCCTTCTGCGTCGAGGGCACCGGCCCCATTCCCATCTCGCGCGGGTTCACCCCCGCGCTGGCGCAAGCCACCACGCGCGCCAGCGGCCGCAGCCCCAGCTCGGAAGCCTTGCGCGACGAGGCGAGGAGCAGCGCGGCGGCGCCGTCGTTCAGGGAAGACGAGTTGCCCGCCGTCACCGTGCCGCCTTCGCGGAAGGCGGGCTTCAGCTTCGCGAGCTTCTCCAGCGAGGTGTCGGCGCGCGGCTGCTCGTCGCGGTCCACCACCACCGGCTGCTTGCCGGGAACGGTCACCGGCAACAGCTCCGCGCGGTAGCGCCCGGCCTCCTGCGCCGCGAGCGCGCGCTGGTGCGAGCGCAGCGCGAACTCGTCCTGCCGCTCCCGCGCGATGCGATACTTCACCGCCACGTTCTCCGCGGTCTCGCCCATGCTCTCGAGCGGAAAGCGCTTCGCCAGGCGCGGGTTGGGAAAGCGCCAGCCCAGCGAAGTGTCGTAGCTCTGCAAGGACCCGCCCGCGAACGCCGTCTCCGGCTTCGCCACCGTCCACGGCGCGCGGGTCATGCTCTCCACCCCGCCCGCGACGCACAGCTCCATGTCGCCCAGGCGGATGGCGCGCGCTGCCTGCACCGCGGCCTCCAGCCCGCTGGCGCAGAGCCGGTTCAGCGTCACGCCGGGCACGTGGTCGGGCAGCCCCGCGAGCAACAGCGCCATGCGCGCCACGTTGCGGTTGTCCTCGCCGGCCTGGTTGGCGCAGCCGAAGAAGACCTCGTCGACGGCGCCTGCCTGGACCGCCGGGTTGCGCCGGAGCAACTGTTCGATGACGTACGCTGCGAGATCGTCCGGCCGCACTGCCGAGAGCGCCCCACGCAGCTTTCCCACCGGGGTGCGAACGGCGTCGATGATCACGGCGTCCATTTCGATTACCATCCCTTCATGCACCTGCAAGTGGGCGATGCAGCCCCGGACTTCACGCTCGGCGGCGTCCCGCCCGGCGCGTACCATCTCGCCGCCCAGCGCGGCAAGGTGGTGGTTCTAGCCTTCTATCCCGGAGATTTCACCCCCGTCTGCCTGCGCCAGCTCACCCACTA